>CAITEM010000518.1 GCA_903891395.1 uncultured Hyphomicrobiales bacterium
CCCCGCTGCCGTAAAGATTTTCCAAGACCGTGGCCTTGAAGTCGACATGAAAGTCGGCCTGAAACCTGATGAACTGAAAGCTATCATCGGCAATTATGACGGCCTCGCCATCCGCTCGGCCACCAAGGTGACGCCGAAGATTCTGGAGAAGGCCAAGAACCTGAAGGTGATCGGCCGCGCCGGCATCGGCGTCGACAATGTCGACATTCCGGCTGCCACCGCGCGCGGCATCATCGTCATGAACACGCCGTTCGGCAATTCCATCACCACCGCCGAGCATGCCATCTCGCTGATGCTGGCTTTGGCGCGCCAGATTCCCGAGGCCGACCGTTCCACCCAGGCCGGCAAGTGGGAAAAGAACAAGTTTATGGGCGTCGAGATCACCGGCAAGACGCTGGGCATCATCGGCTGCGGCAATATCGGTTCGATCGTCTCCGACCGCGCCCTCGGCCTGCGCATGAAAGTGATCGCGTTCGACCCGTTCCTGTCGCCGGAACGCGCCATCGATCTCGGCGTCGAAAAGGTCGAGCTTGAAGATCTGTTCAAGCGCGCGGACTTCATCACGCTGCATACGCCGCTCACCGACAAGACCAAGAACATCATCGATGCCAAGGCGCTGTCGACCATGAAGAAGGGCGTGCGCATCATCAATTGCGCGCGCGGCGGTCTGGTCGACGAGCAGGCGCTGGTGGCCGCATTGGATTCCAAGCAGGTTGCCGGCGCCGCTTTCGACGTTTTCGTCACCGAGCCGGCGACCGAGAACGTGCTGTTCGGCCACCCCAATGTCGTCTGCACGCCGCATCTGGGCGCTGCCACGACGGAAGCGCAGGAAAACGTCGCGCTGCAAGTGGCCGAGCAGATGTCGGAATATCTGTTGCGCGGCGCCATCTCCAACGCCGTCAACTTCCCGTCGATCAGCGCCGAGGAAGCGCCGAAGCTCAAGCCGTTCATCGCGCTCGCCGAACGGCTCGGCTCCTTTGCCGGCCAGTTGACCGAGACCGGCATCAGCAAGGTGCAGATCGCCTACGAAGGCGGCGTCGCGCATATGAACACCAAGGCGCTCACCTCGGCCGCTCTGGCCGGCTTGCTGCGGCCGATGCTCGGCGACGTCAACGTCGTCTCCGCGCCCGTGGTGGCGAAGGACCGCGGCATCGTGGTCGAGGAAACCACACGCGAGATGGCCGGTGATTTCGACAGCCTGATCACGGTGACCGTCGTCACCGAGGCGCAGACTCGCGCGGTGTCCGGCACCGTGTTCGCCGACGGCCGCCCCCGCATCGTCAACATCAAGGGCATTCGCATGGATGCCGAGTTCGCGCCGTCGATGGTCTACATCACCAACCTCGACAAGCCTGGCTTCATCGGCCGCTTCTCCTCGACTCTGGGCGAGGCCGGTATCAACATCGCCACCTTCCACGTCGGTCGCGAAGCGCCCGGCGGCTCGGCGGTGGCGCTGATCGAGATCGACGGTGAGTTGCCGGCCGACGTGCTGGCCAAGGTCCGCGCCCTGCCACAGGTTCAGAGCGCCCGGCCGCTGCATTTCTGATTTAAACGATCTGCGGCACGGGCCTAAACTGAAGGATGTCGAACGAACTGCCGAGATGGGTCGATGGTTCGTTGTCGGAATCATGCGTCGTCACGCTGCCGATAATGCGGTTGGGATTGATATCGACGCGCCGCTGGCCATGCCAAAGTCTTGCGGCCGGTCGTTGGCTGCAAATAAATCTGGATGGTGAAAAACCGATCGCGCCGAAACGGCAATAAACTTCCGCCGGATCGTTTTTTGCGCGGAAAGCGCCAGCTTTCAGTTGTTTTCGCAACGACGCAAAACTGACACGTATGTATTGTAATGCCTATATTATACTCGTATCCTAATACCCTGATTGTATGCGCCCAAGCAGTTTCCTGCCCATATCGGCGCCGGTCTCGCGCGTCGATAACGCCATAAGCCACATCGATGAACTCAAACGTCAAGGTCGGCTTCCTCGTCGCCGTTGCGCTTGTGATGGCGCACGGCTCAATCGTTCACGCTCAGGAGAGATCAATGTCTGGCATCAAGAATATCGTTCTGGTCCATGGCGCATGGGCCGATGGCTCAAGCTGGTCGAAGATCATTCCGCTGTTGTTAGCAAAAGGCTTTCACGTCGTCGCGGTTCAGAATCCATTGAATTCGATTGCCGATGACGTCGCCTCGACCACGCGCCTGATTGAAGCGCAGGACGGTCCGGTGCTGCTCGTCGGTCATTCTTATGGTGGTGCGGTCATAACCGAGGCTGGGATGAATCCGAAAGTCGCGGGACTGGTCTATGTCGCTGCATTCGCGCCGGACAAAGGCGAGACCTTGAGCGGCATGGCGGCGCAGCACCCGAAGCCGCCGGCCTTCGATGAGATAAGACCAATCGCCGACGGATTCCTCGTTCTCACCGAGAAAGGCGTGAACGAGAGCTTTGCCCAAGACCTGTCGCCCGCAGACAAGGCGCTTGTGCTGGCGACGCAAGGGCCGACGCAAGGCGCGATCCTGGCCACGCCGATCCGCGCTGCCGCCTGGCACGACAAGCCGAGCTGGTTTGTCATTGCCACGAACGACCGAGCCATCTCGCCGGAGCAAGAGAAGGCTTCAGCCGAACGCATGCACTCCAAGACGTTGACGCTGGCGTCGAGCCACGTGCCGATGTTGTCGCAGCCGCAGAAGGTCGCCGACTTCGTCGGCGAGGCAGCAGCATCGCTCAACGCCGCCAAGTAGCCGCTCGACCTGTTAAACGGGTAAATATCCTATATTATCAATCTGTTGAGGACGCCTCCCGGCGCCCTCAAAGCAACGTCCTTTGCCTTGCCTCAGCCGCCTTCATCCTTTATCCGAAGGTGGACCTGCCCGGACCCCCCGGCGCCAGCGTCCGAGACCTGGCGCAGGAAAGCGGCTGATGGCGAATGTTGTGGTGGTCGGCTCCCAGTGGGGAGACGAGGGCAAGGGCAAGATCGTCGACTGGCTATCGGAGCAAGCCGACATCGTCGTGCGCTTCCAGGGCGGCCATAATGCCGGGCACACCCTCGTCATCGACGGCAAGACCTACAAATTGTCGCTGCTGCCGTCGGGCGTTGTGCGCGGCGGCAAGCTTTCCGTGATCGGCAACGGCGTCGTCATCGACCCGCAGGCCTTGCTCAACGAAATCGGCACGCTGGAAAAGCAGGGCGTCGCCGTGACGCCGGACAATCTCCGCATCGCCGAAAACGCCGTGCTCATCCTGCCGCTGCATCAGGAACTCGACGCCATCCGCGAGTCCGGCACCGCCAAGATCGGTACCACCAAACGTGGCATCGGCCCGGCTTACGAAGACAAAGTCGGCCGCCGGGCCATCCGTTTCATGGACCTCGCCGACTTGCCGGCGCTGCCGGCCAAGATCGAACGGCTGTTGGCACATCACAACGCGCTCCGCCGCGGCATGAATTTGCCCGAGCTCGACGGCCAGGCGATCTACCAATATCTCGCCGCGGTGGCGCCGAAGGTGTTGCCCTACATGGATTCGGTGTGGGTGCTGCTCGACGGCAAGCGCCGCGAGGGCAAGCGCATTCTGTTCGAAGGCGCGCAGGGCGCGTTGCTCGACATCGACCATGGCACTTATCCATACGTCACCTCGTCGAACACCGTCGCCGCGCAGGCCGCGACAGGGTCCGGCATGGGCCCGAACGCGATCGGCTACGTGCTCGGTATCTGCAAGGCCTATACGACGCGTGTCGGCGAGGGACCGTTCCCGACCGAGCAGAAGAATGAGGTCGGCAAGACGCTGGGCGAGCGCGGCCGCGAATTCGGCACGGTCACCGGCCGCCCGCGCCGCTGCGGCTGGTTCGACGCCGTGCTGGTGCGCCAGACGGTGCGGACCAGCGGCATTTCCGGGCTGGCGCTGACCAAGCTCGACATTCTCGACGGCTTCGACGAAATCCAGGTCTGTACCGGCTACAAGCTCGACGGCCGCGCCATCGATTACCTGCCGGCCGGCGAACTGGCCCAGGCCCGGGTCGAGCCGGTCTATGAGACCATTGGCGGCTGGAAAGAACCCACAGCGCGGGCCCGATCCTGGGCGCAATTGCCGGCGCAGGCGATAAAATACGTCCGGCGAATCGAGGAACTTGTTGGTTGCCCCGTGGCTTTGCTCTCGACCAGCCCGGAACGGGAAGACACGATTCTGATGACCAACCCGTTTGAGACCTGAATTCCGCAGGCGCGGTTTTCGGCTAAGATTGTGCAAAAGAGTATGAGCGTAGAAGACAAGTAATGGCTGACTATTATCCCTTGATTGCCCGCGCCGTCGGCGGTCTCGACAAGAACACCGGCGAGAACCGCCGGGCTCTGTACGAGCGCGCACGCGGTGCGCTGGTCAATCAGTTGCGCGGCGTCGATCCGCCACTCGAGGAATCCGACATCACCCGTGAGCGCCTGGCGCTTGAGGAATCGATCCGCAAGGTCGAGCTGGAAGCCTCCAAGCGCACGCGCTCCGACGCGCCCGACCCGGACGAGCGGCCGTCGCTGCGCGATCAGGGTCTGCGCGACTTCCGCGGCAGCGTCACCGAGGCGCAGGGCCTGGGCGAAGCCTCGGCCGAGGCCAACCGCTCCGCGCACGCGGCCTATGACGCGGTGCCGGGCGATCACGAACCGAGCGCGCCGTTCGCCGCCGAGCCGCTGCACAACCACGAGCCTGAACCGGAGCCGCATGAGACGGCGCCTTACGTTCCTTCTTACGTCGCGCCGGCCGGCGCCTTCGATGTCGCGCCGCTGTCGCCGGACGAGGGCCCGGACGCCGTTCCGGTCCCCGAACCGCTGCGCGATCTGCCCGACGACCACGCGCGCGATCGCGCCGGCGATCTGGCGCATGAACTGCGCGCCGACGAGGTTCGGCCGCAGGCCGGCTGGCAACCGCCGCCGGTCGCGGAAGACCACGACGACGTCTACACGCGCCCGGCGCGCGATTGGGGCCGCCTCGTCAAGATACTGCTGTTGTTGCTGGTGATCGGCGGCATCGCCGGTGCCGGTTACTGGCAGCGCAATACCCTCATGGCGATGGTCGCGAACTTCCGCAGTCCGGCGCCGGCGCCGAAGCCGCAGGAAGCCACGCAACCCGCCGGCCGTCCGAAAATCGCCGACCGCATCGGTGGCGACAACGCGCCGAGCAACGCCAATGCGCCGGCGGCCTCCGTCGCGCAGAAGGTCGTGCTCTACGATGAAGACCCGAGCGATCCGCAGGGCAAGCGTTACGTCGGCTCGGCGCTGTGGCGCACCGAAACCGTGTCGCCCGGCCCGGGCCTGGCGCCCGAACTGGCGATCCGCGCCGACGTCGAAATCCCCGAGCGCCGCCTGCGCATGACCTGGTCGCTCCGCCGCAACACCGACAAGGCGCTGCCGGCAAGTCACACCATCGAGATCATGTTCACGCTGCCGGCCGATTTTGCCGAAGGCGGCATCGGCAACGTGCCCGGCGTTCTGATGAAGCAGGACGAGCAGGCGCGGGGTTCGCCGCTCGCCGGTCTCGCGGTCAAGGTGACCAACGGCTATTTCCTTATCGGCCTGTCGGCGGTCGACGTCGATGTCCAGCGCAACATTCAACTGCTGAAGGAGCGCGACTGGTTCGACATTCCGGTGGTCTATACCAGCGGCAAGCGCGCCATTCTGGCCATCGAGAAGGGCACGCCCGGCGCCCGCGCCTTCGAGGAAGCATTCCGGGCCTGGGGCCAGTAATCAATCCGCCGTCGGCAATCGCCGCATGGTGAATTCGATGACGTCGTCCGGCAGTTCGCGCCAGCTCTCGACTTCGGTCATGTAGGCTGCTTTCGGAAAAGCGATAAAGAATTCGCGCGCCTTGGCGCGGGCTTCGGCGCGCGGCAGCGAGAAGGTGACACGGCGGAAAGCGCTGTCGGCCTTGCGGCGCTGGCTGGCGCGGGCAAGCCTTTGGGCGATATCGGCTGGACGCTGGTACGCCACGCAATACCTCACGCGGTTACGGCCTTAAATCTGGCGCTTGGCGGCGGGACACGCAAGGCCATTGAAGGCACGCTCGCGCTCTCAGCCTTACGCGTGCAGGGCGTGCGTCAGGCCGGGCCGAGCGGCCGGGTTGCGGTGTCGAGCCAGGCGCGGGTTGGCTCGTCGAGCAAGGGGCCGAGCGTCGTCTGAACGCGTGCGTGATAGGCGTCGATCCAGGCGCGTTCCTTGGCCGTCAGCATGCGGCCGAGGATCAACCGGCGGTCGATCGGCGCCAGCGTCAAAGTCTCGAATTCGTTGAGCGGTTTCTCGGCGCCGTCGGGCGCGGTCGCGGCCGTGACCAGCACCAGATTCTCGATGCGGATGCCGTAGGCGCCGGTCTTGTAGTAGCCGGGCTCGTTGGACAGGATCATA
>CAITEM010000519.1 GCA_903891395.1 uncultured Hyphomicrobiales bacterium
ACCATCGAGCAGGAAGGCGTGCTGTTCGACAATTTCAAGTTAGTGGACCGCGGCCGCTTCCGCGAGAAGGAACTGACGGCGGCTTTGCTCGGCGCCAAATACCCGGCACGCAATCCGGTGCAGAACGTCAACGACATCAAGGCGCAGATCGCGGCCAATGAAAAGGGCGTCGCCGAGCTGCGCAAGATGGTGGCCTTGTTCACGATGCCCGTGGTGCAGGCCTACATGCAGCACGTTCAGGACAACGCCGCCGAAAGCGTGCGCCGCGTCATCGACCGGCTGCACGATTCGGAATTTTCCTACGAGATGGATCAGGGCACCTTTATCAAGGTCAAGATCACGGTCGACAAGAAGAAGCGTGAGGCCACCGTCGACTTCACCGGCACCTCGCCGCAGCAGCCGACCAACTTCAACGCGCCCGAACCCGTCGCCCGCGCCGCGGTGCTTTACGTGTTCCGCATGATGGTCAACGACGATATCCCGATGAATGCGGGGTGCCTGCGGCCGATCAACATCATCATCCCGAAACGTACGATGCTGACGCCGGAATATCCGGCCGCCGTCGTGGCCGGCAATGTCGAAACGTCGCAAGCCGTGACCGACACTTTGTTCGGCGCGCTCGGCGGGCTGGCCGGCGCCCAGGGCACCATGAACAACCTCAACTTCGGCAATGCCAAGTATCAGTACTACGAGACGATCTGCTCCGGCTCACCGGCCGGGCCCGGCTTCAACGGCACCGACGCCGTGCACACGCACATGACCAACACGCGGCTGACCGACCCGGAAGTGCTGGAATTCCGCTATCCCGTCGTGCTCGAAGACTTCCACATCCGCAAGGGCTCCGGCGGCAAGGGAAAATGGCACGCCGGCGACGGTATCCGCCGCACCATTCGTTTCCTGGAAAAGATGGAGTGCACCATTCTGTCCGGCCATCGCCGCATCCGGCCGTTTGGCGCCGCTGGCGGCGAAGACGGTCAGGTCGGCGAGAACTGGGCGCGCCGCAAGGACGGCACGATGGAGAAACTCAAAGGCTGCGACGACACCACCGTCGACGCCGGCGAGGCGGTGATCATCCAGTCGCCGACGGCGGGGGGATACGGGAAGGAGGAGTAAGGCGAGGCTTAAGAGACGCGGCGCGCCACCCAGGCGCCCCAGAACAGACTGGAGAAAAACCGCAACGGTGGCTCGAAGCCGCTTGCGGCGAGCAGCTTCGCGACAACCTCTTCCGAATGCGGCGGGTCCGCGCCTTGAAGGATCTTGGCGAGCTTGGCCTTCACCTCATCGTCAGCGGCGCCATGCATTCGCCAGCGCTCTCCCCATGCAGCGAGCAACAGCGGCTTGCTGGCGTAAGCATAGTGATTACCGGCAAGTATGAACGGCGCGCCGGGTTTGAGGCGCGTCGCGATAGACCGCAGAATCGCCAGCTTGGCGTCGTCGACTGACAGATGATGCAGGACGCCGATCAGCGTCGCCGCGTCGAATGCCAGCTCAACGGGGAGATCGTCGACGAGCCCGGTATGCATCTCGGTGCGCGCGAGCAAGCCATGATCCTGCAGGCGCGCAGCCGCGAGATCCATCATCGGCTTGGACGGGTCCACGG
Source organism: uncultured Hyphomicrobiales bacterium (assembly GCA_903891395.1). Classification (GTDB taxonomy): domain Bacteria; phylum Pseudomonadota; class Alphaproteobacteria; order Rhizobiales; family Xanthobacteraceae; genus Pseudolabrys. The sequence continues at coordinate 1,601 of CAITEM010000519.1, forward strand.
CGGCGAAGGTCCAGTGCGGCTCGAGCGCGCTGGCGGCAATCACCTCCCGCGCGCCACCACCGGCGCCGGCGACCAGAATGCGCGCCCGGCTGCCGCGGCCAAGCGCGGCTGACAGAACGCATGCGCTGAGTTCATGGCACGCGTCGTAACCGGCGAGTGCGATTCGACTTTGAGTTTCGTATTCCGCCGCGCGGCTCGGATCGAATTTCGCCGCAGCGTCGCTGGTTGCGCCCGACATGCATTTGCTCCGGTTTCGCCCGGTTCATGCGCGAGGACCGGGCGCGGCGGCAAGCGCGCAAAGGAGCGAGGCCCCATGCGTCTACCGCAGGCCTCCGCGCCAATGGAACAATCGGCTGTTAGTGCCCGCCCGCCCCGGCGGCGACGGGCACCGGCTTCTTCATCATGACGCCGGCGGCGGCGAGCGCGACGAACAGCACCGTCAGCATCAGGAACACGTCGGCGAAGCTCATCACCGTCGCCTGCCCGCGCGCCATCAGCGACATCTCCTTGAGCGCCATCAACTGGCCGTCGGAGCCGCCGAACTTCTGCGTCAACTGCGCCAGCGTTTCGGTGGCGGTGACGCTGCCCCAGTTTACCGCCTCGTGCAGGCGGGCGAGATGCAGGTCCATCCGGTTGTTCAGCACGGTGTTGATGAAGGCGAGGCCGATGGCGCCGCCGAGATTCCGCGTCAGGTTGAACAGGCCGGAGGCATTCTTCATGCGTTCCGGGGCCAGCGTGCCGAGCGCGGTGTTGGTCACCGGCACGATGGCAAACATCAGACCGACGCCGCGGAAAATCTGCGGCAACAGCAGTTCCCAGAAATCCCAGTCTTTCGTGATCCAGGTCATCTGCCAGGTGCCGAAGGCGAAGAACAGGAAGCCGGTCATCAGTACGTAGCGCGGATCGAAGCGCTGCACGAGCTGGCCGACGATCGGCGCGCTGATAAACATCGCCATGCCGGAAATGAACATGGTGTCGCCGATCATCATGGCGTTGTAGCCGCGCACCTGCGCCAGATAAACCGGATAGAGATAGGTCAGGCCGTAAAGCCCGATGCCGAGCACGAAGGAGAACAGGCTGCCGAGCGCGAAGTTGCGGTTGGTGAAGGCGCGCAGGTCGACGATCGGCATCTTCGCCGTCAGCACACGGACAAAAAACACCGCGGCGGATATCGCCGACACGAGGGCGAACAGCGTGATCGCGCTGTCGTCGAACCAGCCGTTGCGCGGGCCCTCCTCCAGCACATATTCGAGCGCGCCGAGAAAACCCGCCATCGACAGCAGACCCCACCAGTCGAAATGTTCGAGCAGCTTGTAATCCGGCTTGTCGAAGTCGATCAGCATCCAGGTCGAGACGGTGACGATGATGCCGGGGACGATA
>CAITEM010000520.1 GCA_903891395.1 uncultured Hyphomicrobiales bacterium
CGACAAGCAGAAGAAGGGCAAAAAGAAAATGCGGCAGTTCGGCAAGGTCGACATTCCGCAGGAAGCGTTCATCGCGGCGCTCAAGGTCGATACGTGAGGAGACGCGGCCCTTTCGGGCCGCGCCCAGGATGAGGCGGAAAGCCTTTACACTCCCAACAATTTCTCCGCATTGCCGTGGGCAATGGCTTCGCGCTCGGCATCGCTGACCGGCAGCGTGTCGAGAAACGCGCGTGCTTCCGCCATCGACCCGTAGGGATAGTCGATCGAGAACATGATGCGTTCGGCGCCGACCGTGCTCAGCAACACCTGAAACGTCGAGGCAAAGTTGAAGCCGCCGAAGGTGTAATGCAGGTTTTCACGCAGATAGTCGGCGAGCGGCCGCTTCGGGCCGGCGCCCGGCGGCAGGCGCGCACCGACGGCCTCGATACGCGGCAGCATGAAGGGCAGCGCCTCGCCCATATGGCCGATGACGATCTGCAATTTAGGAAAGCGGTCGAACACGCCGCCGAATATCATGCGCATGATGTGCATGCCGGTCTCGATGTGCCAGCCCCAGCCGGGTCCCGCAATGATGAAGGTCGCGGCGGGGTTGAACCCGCTATAGGACGCCTGCATCACCGCCGGCGGCGGCAGCGTCGGATGCAGATAGATCGGCACGCCCAGCGCCTCGGCGCGCGCCAGCACAGGCGCATAAAACGGGTCGTCGAGATAGCGGCCGCGATTATGGCCGTTGATGTTGGCGCCCTTGAAGCCAAGCTGGCGCACGCAGCGTTCCAGTTCCTCGGCGGCCTTGTCGGGCCTGCCCACCGGCAACGCCGCCATGCCGGCGAAGCGTTTCGGATGCTTGCGGACCGCTTCGGCCAGCATATCATTGGCGTCGCGCGCGAGCGCAATCGAGTCGGCCACCTCGGATTGTTCGACACCCGGCGAGTTCAGCGACAGCACCTGCATGTCGAGCCCGGCCGCGTCCATCGCGGCCACGCGCGCGTTGCCGATATCGGCGAGTGCCGCGATGAGTTTCGCACCCGGCGGTCCGGATTTCAGCATGCTTTCAGTGGCGGCCTTTCCCGGGCCTTCGACGAAAGCCGGCGTCGTGAAATGTTCTTCAATCGCGATGGTTCGCATGGATGTCCTTATTGGCCGGCGGGTGGGACGGTTCAGCGGCGTTCGTCACCCTATAGATTTCGTTTCGCCGGATGACCAGCCGAAACGGCTATTGATAATAGTCCTATGGAAGTTTAGCCCGGACGCACGAAGCGAAATCCGAGCCAGCGCTGCTTGCGCCGCAACAAAGCGAGCGACGGCCGGCTGGACCTCCGTTGAATTTCAGCGGAGTATCACGCGCCTTTTCATTGCGCCGGGAATCCACGTCATGCAGCACCGCTCCATCCTTCGCCTGTTCGCCGTTCTTGCTTTTGTGTTCGCCACCGGCGCTGCCAGAGCCGCCGACATCAAGGTGATGATCTCGGCCGGCTTCTTCCACGTTTATTCGGAGTTGGGCCCCGCTTTCGAAAAAGCGACCGGCCATCATATCATCACCACGCGCGGGCCTTCGGTCGGCGATTCGCCGGAAGCGATCCCGGCGCGGCTGTCGCGCGGCGAGGAAGCCGACGTCACCATCATGGACGGCTCCGGCGTGGATTTTCTCGTCGCGCACAATCTGGTCCGTGCCGCCAGCAAGATGCTGCTCGCGGAATCGTCTTTCGGCATGGTGGTGCGCGCAGGGCAGCCCAAGCCCGACATCAGCACCGTGGACGCGCTGCGCAAGACGTTGCTGGCGGCCAAGTCCATCGCCTATTCCGACAGCGGCAGCGGCACTTATTTGTCGACCGAAGGTTTCAAGAAGCTCGGCATTGCCGATCAGATAGCTGGAAAATCGCGCAAGGTGCGCGGGCCGCCGTCGGGCGAGCCGGTCGCCGCCGTCGTCGCGCGCGGCGAAGCGGAAGTCGGCTTTCAGCAAACCTCCGAGCTCATCCACACGCCGGGCGTCGAGGTCGTCGGCACTGTGCCGGCCGAGATCCAGCCGCCGGCCTACTTCGTCGGCTTGCTGACCACCAATACCAAGCAGCCGGAAGCCGCCGTCGCACTGCTGCGTTTCCTGTCGTCAGAGCAGGCGGCGCCGGTCATCACGGAGAACGGGTTGAAGCCGCTGGTGAAAAAGTAACGGCGCGCTGCGGAGCGGCTAGCGCCGCCAGTTCGCGCGGCTGCTGCCCGGGCTGGAGCCGAAGATTTCGGCAAAGCTCGCCGGAGCGCGCGCGCCGTCGCCGCGTGAGCGCGCTTCCATCGTCGGCGCGTCACCAGCGATCACGATCTGCGTCTCAGCGACCCGGCCACTGACCAGGTTGTAGAGCGTCGTCGCGTTGTCCGGATGCAAACGAATACAGCCGTGCGACGCCGGACTGCCGAGGTGCGACACCTCGTAACTGCCGTGGATGGCGTAGCCGCCGTGGAAGAAGATCGAATGCGGCATCGGCGACCAGTCGTATTTGCGCGAGAAATACTTCACCGCGAGGCGCTGCGGCCGGTAAGTGCCATTCGGCGTGCGATAGCCGATGCGCGCGGTCGAAACCGGAAACTCGTAGCGGTTGAAACCGTCGACATTCACCGACAGACGCTGCGTCGACTTGTCGACGGTGATGACGATGCCGGCTTGGGCTTCGGCCTGCGCCAGGACGCAGAGCGACGCGGCGGCGATGGCGAGACTGATGCGCAGCATGGACGGCTCCGGCAATTTCAGAATCATGTGAAGCTGACGCTCGCAGGAACGGCGCGGCCGGACAATCGAACTTGTGTCGTAAGGTTAGTGCGTAATCCCGTATTTGCGGTCGAGGCTGCGCAGCCAGGCCTCGCGCTCGCGCAAAATCTGGCCCTCATCGCTGCTCACCGACACGCGGTAGGCGACGGACCGCGCAAAGCGCGCGGCGCGTTGCGTGCCGAGATCGTCGGGCTCCGCGACCGGGTCGGCGGTGGCGACTGTCTTGGCGGAGAATTCGGCACCGGTGTCGGCACTGGCGAAATGCTCGGACGCCGTATCGTTGATCTCGGCCATGCCGGCGGGCTTGGCGCCTGGCATCAGCGGCAAGGCGCCGTTCATCACCACGATCTTGGTGTTGGCCATGCCCTGGCGGCGCACCAGTGAATACAGAGTGGCGGCGTTATCGGTTCGCAGCCGCACGCAGCCATGCGAGGCGGCGTGGCCGAGATTGTAGGCCTCCATCGTGCCGTGCACGGCATAGCCGCGATGGAAGAACACCGCCCACGGCATCGGCGTCATTTCGTATTGGCGCGAGTACCAGTGCCGCTCGAGCCGCTGCGGACGAAAATTGCCGGCGGGCGTGTCGAAGCCGCGGCGTCCGGTGGAGACCGGCCAGCGATAGGCCTCGACGCCGTCGATCACGATCGCCGCGCGCTGCTGCGATTTACTGATGTTGACCAGGATGTCGGCTTGAGCAGGCGCTGCGAGAAGGACAAGCGCGCCAAAAGCGGCGACGGCGAAGGAACGCATGAATCCACCCCAAAATTGCTCCGGACGTACAGCCGGTTTCACCAGTTTCGCCTGCCACTGCGACGCTTGTAAAGCATTTGTTAACCATAAAAGTCCTTGTAGCGGTTCGCATTTCCGTGATTGACCGCGAATGGAACCCAGTCGTCGTCGCTTAAACCATGGGGACGTAATTAACCTGACAGCCGAAACGGGAATCGCTAGATCGGTGGCATGAAGCGCATTCAAATCGCACTCATTTCCGGTCTGGCGGTCGTCGCGATCGCCGGCATCGCGTTGGCCGGGCTTCGCCTGAAAGTCTCGCACGCGCCGGCCTCGTCAGTCGCCTCCAACACATCCGTGGCGCCGCAGCCAGCCGCACCGCCACCGTCGAATGTTACGGCCCCCACCGCGCCGTCGCCGGTCACACCGACTGAGCCGGCACCTGTCGTCGCCGCGCCGCCGGTTGAAGCACCGGCACCCATCGTCACAGCGCCTCCTGCCGAGCCGCCTGCGCCGGTCGTCGCCGCACCACCTGAGCAACCGCCCGCTCCGGTCGTAACCGCGCCGCCACCGCAAGCACCGGCGTCCGTTGTCACGGCGCCTCCGGTCGAGCCACCTGCGCCGGTTGTTACCGCACCGGCGACGCCATCAGCACCTGCGCCAAGCGCGGCAACCGCGATCGACAAAACGCCGGCCAAGAAACTGTTCTCAAGCGTACCGTTGCCGACGCTCGGCAAGGCCATGGCGATCGGCTACTACCCGCGCGGCTGTCTGCAAGGCGGCGTCGAACTGCCCGTCACCGGGCCGACCTGGCAGGTGATGCGGTTGTCCCGCAATCGCAATTGGGGCCACCCGAATCTGGTTAACTTCCTCGAGAAATTCGCACCGCAGGCCTCCAAGGTCACCGGCTGGAAAGGCATCCTCATCGGCGACATGGCGCAGCCGCGCGGCGGCCCGCTGCCGTTCGGCCATCTCAGCCATCAGATCGGCCTCGACGTCGACATCTGGTTCATGCCGATGCCGAACCACACTCTCACGCCGGACGAACGCGAGAACACCTCCGCGATCAATCTGGTGTCCGACGACTGGAAGCATCTGAACCCGAAAACCTGGACGCCGCAGCACATCGCTTTCATCAAGGCCGCGGCCGAACGGCCCGAAGTCGAGCGCGTGTTCGTCAATGCCGCGATCAAGCAGGAGCTGTGCCGCGTCGAGGACAAGAGCAAAGACGGCTGGATGACGAAGGTGCGCCCCTGGTACGGCCACCACGATCACATTCACGTCCGCCTCGCCTGCCCCGCCGACTCGCCGAACTGCCGCAAGCAGCCGCCAGTGCCGGGCGACGATGGTTGCGATCCAAAGTCGCTGGCGTTCTGGTTCTCCGACAAAGTGCTGCACCCGCCGAAACCACCGACGCCAACGCCGGCACAGCCGGTGAAACCGCCGAAGCCGTTGATGCTCAGCGACCTGCCGCCGGCGTGCAAGAACGTAATCGAAGCTCCAGCTAAGCAAGCCGCCAAGGCGAGTGCGGAATAATCTGTTCATTCCTGGCGCGCACGAAGCGCGGTTGGAATGACCTACTAAGCCACCGGCAAAACATTGGTGTACTTCACCTGCTCGAGCGCGAAGCTCGACTCGATCGACGCGATGCCTTCCATGCGCGTCAGCTTCTGTTTCAGGAAGCGCTCGTAGGCGGCGAGGTCCGGCACCACGACGCGCAGCCAGTAATCGCGCGGGCCGGTCATCAGGTAGCACTCGAGCACTTCGGGCCAGCGCGCGATGGTCTTGGCGAATGTGTCGAGCAGGTCTTCCTTCTGCTTTTCCAGTTTCACCGAAATGAACACGCTGACCGGCAGGCCGACGGCGCGCTGATCGAGCACCGCGACGTAGCGCGCGATGACGCCCGACTTTTCCATGATGCGGACGCGGCGCAGACAGGGCGACGGCGACAGGCCCACTTTGCCGGCGAGGTCGGCCAGACTCATGCGGCCGTCGTTTTGCAGGTGACGCAGGATTTTGATGTCCGTAGCGTCGAGGGCAAGAATTGGCATATTACGCCTGTTTTTGGCCGAATATTGATGGAATGAGCTAATCCTGCTGCCCGATATAACCCGATTTAGCAACTATCGCCACGGCCAAAGCCGCATATTCGCGCCCGCAACCTGGGTAAACGCCATGTCGATCACCGACAACAAATTGACCACGCTTTCCGCACTCGAGCGCAAGGTGCTGTGGCTGGCGAGCTGGATGATCCACAACGCCAATCACCTGCGCGACAACAATGACGGCGTGAAGGTCGGCGGCCATCAGGCCTCGTCGGCCTCGCTCGCCACCATCATGACGGCGCTGTATTTCGACGTGCTGCGGCCGCAGGACCGTGTCGCGGTGAAGCCGCACGCTTCGCCGATTTATCACGCCATCCAGTATCTGTTCGGCAAGCAAACCCGCGAGCGGCTTGAGAATTTCCGCGGCTACAAGGGCGCGCAAAGCTATCCGTCGCGCACCAAGGACGCCGACGACGTCGACTTCTCCACCGGCTCGGTCGGCCTCGGCGTGGCGCAGACGTTGTTTTCGTCGCTGGCGCAGGACTACGTGCGGGCGCATTGGGACACGAAACGTCCGGAAGGGCGCACCATCGCCCTTGTTGGCGATGCCGAGCTGGACGAAGGCAATATCTTCGAAGCGCTGCTCGAAGGCTGGAAACAGGGCCTGCGCAATTGCTGGTGGATCGTCGACTATAACCGCCAGAGCCTCGACGCCGTCGTCCGGGAAGGCCTGTGGGAACGCTACGAACAACTGTTCAAGAATTTCGGCTGGGACGTCGTCATCATCAAATACGGCACGTTGCAGCAGGCTGCGTTCTTGGAGCCGGGCGGCGACAAATTGAAAGCATGGATCGACAACTGCCCGAACCAGCTATACTCAGCGCTGGTGTTTGCCGGCGGCGCGGCGTGGCGCAAGCGGTTGACCGACGAAATCGGCGACCAGGGCGATGTCTCGAAACTGATCGAGAAGCGCTCGGACGATGAACTCGCTGCGCTGATGAACAATCTCGGCGGCCACGATCTGCCTTCCGTGGTGGAAGCGATGCACGGCGCGCATCCAAGCAAGCCGACATGCTTCATCTGCTACACGGTGAAGGGCTTTGGGCTGCCGATGGCCGGCCACAAGGACAACCATTCCGGCCTGATGACGCCGGCGCAGATGGAGGTGTTCCAGACCGCGATGAACGTGCGGCCGGGCCACGAGTGGGACAAGTTCGAAGGCCTCGCCGTGCCGGAAGCGGCCGTTCAGGCATTCCTTGAGCAGGTGCCTTTCGCCACCGACAAGAATCGCCGCCTCAGCGCGCCGGTGATCGACGTGCCGGAAACACTGCCGATCAAGATTCAGCCGGTGATGTCGACGCAGAACGGCTTCGGCGGCCTGCTCAACGAAATCGGCCGCGACGACAGCGAGTTCGCCAAGCGAATTGTCACGACGTCGCCGGACGTCACGGTCTCGACCAATCTCGGACCCTGGGTGAACCGCCGCGGCCTGTTCGCGCGCGAGGCGATGGCCGACACTTTCAAGAGCGAGCACATTCCCTCGACCTTCAACTGGGAGTTCTCGCCGAGGGGCCAGCACATCGAACTCGGCATCGCCGAAATGAATTTGTTCATCCTGCTGTCCGCGCTCGGCCTGTCGCATTCGATCAACGGCGAACGGCTGCTGCCGGTCGGCACGCTGTACGATCCTTTCATCGCGCGCGGCCTCGATGCGCTCAATTACGCCTGCTACCAGGACGCCCGCTTCATCGTGGTGGCGACGCCGTCCGGCATTACGCTGGCCGGCGAAGGCGGCGCGCATCAGTCGATCGCCGAGCCGCTCATCGGGTTGGCGCAGGACGGCCTCGCCAGCTTCGAGCCGGCCTTCGTCGACGAGCTTGCGGTCATTATGGCCTGGGCTTTCGCCTATATTCAAAAGAGCGGCGGCGAGATTTCCGAGAGGAATTGGCTGCGCGATGAGACCGGCGGCTCGGTTTATTTCCGGCTATCGACACGGCCCGTCGAGCAGATCCAGCGCGACATGACGCCGGACCTGCGCCACCAAATCGTCGATGGCGCCTATTGGCTGCGCAAGCCGGGGCCGAACTGCCAGGTGGTCGTCGCCTATACCGGCGCCATCGCGCCGGAAGCGATCGAGGCCGTCGGCCTGATGGCGGAAGACCGCCGCGACGTCGGCCTGCTCGCGGTCACCTCGGCGGATCGCCTCAACGCGGGCTGGACCGCCGCGCAGCGCGCCCGCGAACGCGGCTTGGTGCATGCGCGCTCGCACATCGAACGACTGCTGGATGAAGTCGCGCCAAGCTGCGGGATCGTCACCGTCGTCGACGCGCACCCGGCGACCTTGGCCTGGCTCGGCGCTGTCAACGGCAACCGCACCCGAGCACTCGGCGTCGAACATTTCGGCCAGACCGGCTCGCTGGCCGAGCTGTATCGCCACTACGGCATCGACGCCAATTCGATCATCGCCGCGGCGCAGGCCATCGCGCCAGGACGGCCGATCCGGCATTTGCAGGCGCTGTAACTGTCATTCCGGGACGGCGCGCAGCGCCGGGCCCGGAATCCAATACGGCACGACGTGTGGCCCCTGGATTCCCGGTTCGCGCCTACGGCGCGCCCCTGAATGACTATTTTGAATCCTCCACAATCATCGCCGCGCCCTTCTCGGCGATCATCATGGTCGGCGAATTGGTGTTGCCCGACGTGATCGACGGCATCACAGACGCGTCGATGACGCGCAGGCCTTCGAGGCCGATCACGCGCAGCCGCGCGTCAACCACGGCACGAGCGTCGTCGTCGCGGCCCATCTTCGCGGTGCCGACCGGATGGAAGATGGTGGTGCCGATGTCGCCTGCAGCTTTTTCCAGCGCCGCCTCGTCATCGCTACGCACAGCCACGCCCGGCAAGAATTCTTCCGGCGCATATTTCTGTAGTGCCGGTTGCGACACGATCGCGCGCGTGACACGAATGGAGTCGGCGGCAACCTGACGGTCTTCCGGCGTCGACAGATAATTCGGCGCGATGGCGGGTGCCTGCGAGGGATCGGCGGATTTAAGCGTCAACGCACCGCGCGACGTTGGCCGCACGTTGGCGACGCTCGCGGTGAAAGCCGGGAACGTGTGCAGCGGCTCGCCGAACTTGCCGAGCGACAAAGGCTGCACATGATACTGGATGTTGGCGCGATCCTGGCGCGGATCGGAGCGCGTGAAGGCGCCGAGCTGCG
>CAITEM010000521.1 GCA_903891395.1 uncultured Hyphomicrobiales bacterium
CGACGCCGTATTTGATGTAGTTCGACGGCGTGAACTGCATGCCGCCGAATTCGCCGGCCCAGTTGCCGTTCATTTCGTCGACGCGCTGGTCGCCGCGCTCGATGACGCGCAGCGCGTCCATCAGCTCGGCGCGGAAGTGGTCGCCGCGTCGGCAGTCATAGGCCAAGGTTGCCAGCGACGGCAGAATCTTGAACTTGCCGAACAGCGCGCCGTAGTCGCTTTCCAGGCCCCAGACCGCGGTGATGACCTCGGGCGGCACGCCGTAGGTTTTCTCGATGCGGGCGAACAGCGCGGCGTTCTCCTTCATCTTGGCGATGCCGTTGGGAATGCGCTGGCCGCCGAGCAGGCGCTTGGCGAAGTCCAGGAAAGTGCGCTGAAACACCGCCTGGCCGGAATCGCGCTTGATGACGGACTCGTCGAAAGTCAGTTCGGGGGATACGGCGGCGATCACCTTGGGCGAGATGCCTTGGGCGGCGGCGTCCTTCTTGAACTGCTCGACCCATTTGCCGAAATTGGCCGTGTTCTGACAGCGTGGCGCCGCCAAGGCCGGGCTCGCCATGAGCGCCGCCAGCAGGCCGCCCGCCAACAACAAAGCCGGTTTCCGCATCGTTTGGTCCGCCTTTTTCAAGAAATACGGGCCGAATTTGCCCGTCGCGCCGCCCGGGTCAAGAAACATCGCTGAAATGCGTTAAGACCAATTCTTGTGTAAATCATGGTCTGAATCTATGAAGCTTTCCCCGCAGCAGCCCGCCTCGAGACAGTAAGCCGCATGCAAATTCTTGTCATTGGTGCCGGTGTTGTCGGTCTTGCCGTCGCCCGTGCCGCCGCCCGCAAGGGCCATGAGGTGATTGTGGCGGAGGCGGAAGGCGCCATCGGCACGATTACCTCGTCGCGCAACAGCGAGGTCATCCACGGCGGCATGTACTACCCGACCGGCACCTTGCGCGCGAAGCACTGCGTGCGCGGCCGGCGCATGCTGTACGAATTCTGTGCCTCGCACGGCGTACCGCACCGTAAATGCGGCAAGCTCGTGGTCGCCACCAACGATGCCGAGATGGAGAAGATTCACACCATCGAGGCGCAGGGCCGCATCAACGATGTCGAAGGGCTGGAACTGCTCGGGGGCAACGCGGCGCGCGCGATGGAGCCGGAATTGACCTGCGTCGGCGCGCTGCTGTCGCCGGAGACCGGCATCATCGACAGCCACGCTTATATGTTGGCGCTGCGCGGCGATATCGAAGACGCCGGCGGTGCCATCGCGCTCAATACGCCGGTAACGGCGGCGCGGCGCAAAGGCGGGCAGTGGCAAGTCGATTTCGGCGGCCAGGAAGGCGGCACGTTCGAATTCGACGCCATCGTCAATTGTGCCGGCCTGCGTGCGCAAGGCGTGGCCCGGACGATTGAGGATTATCCGGCAACGCGCGTGCCGCGGCTGGTGCTCGGCAAGGGCAATTATTTCTCCTATGCCGGGCGTCCGGTGTTTTCCCGCCTGATCTATCCGACGCCGATCGTCGGCGGCCTCGGCGTGCATGTCACACTCGACATGGCCGGCCGCATGCGCTTCGGGCCGGATGTCGAATGGATCGAAGCGGAAAACTACGACGTCGATCCGACGCGCGCCGATGCTTTCTACGAACGCGTACGGACCTATTGGCCGGGACTGCCGGACAACTCGCTTAAGCCGGATTACGCCGGCATCCGGCCCAAGCTCGGCGGACCGAAGGATGGGCAGGCCGATTTCCTGATCGACGCGCCGGCGCAGCACGGCGTGCCCGGACTGGTGCAGATGTTCGGGATTGAATCGCCGGGGCTCACCAGCTCACTGTCGCTGGGCGACGAGGTCGCCGGCTATCTGACCAGCTGAGCGCGCTTGCGGTCGGTGTCGCGCGAGCGGTCGGTGACCGGGGTCACGGTCGCGGTCGTGACTTCCTCGGTGTTGGGCGAGGCCGGCATGATCTTCACATCGGCCAGTTTGTCGCGCGAGGTCTGCGACAGGCCGCGGTAGGAATCGATCGGTGTGAAGTTCGCGGTCTTGTCCTTGGCACCGGTAAAGGCCATCAGGCCCGTTTTGGTCGCGACGACATCGCCGGGGCGCAACGTCGGATCGTTATTGATGTCCATGCGCGCCAAGCCGAACGGGGTCTTGCCGTTGCAGCTACAGCCCTCGACCACGCGCTGACGATAGACGAAGGCATTGTCGGAATCGGCGTAGCGGGTGCCGTCGCCGGCAACCGCGTCGTCGATGCTGCCGCCGGAATAAAGCTTGGTCTGGGCCGCGGGGCATAACGAATTGCACGATTCGGCGGCGCTCATGCCGGGGCGGGCCTGAACCGAGAAGAATCGGCCATCGCAGGTGCGCACGCAAAATCCCTTGGACGGACCGAACTCGGCATGCCGTTCCGGCTGTTGTCCTGGCTGCCCGCCGATGGCGTTGGCGAGACTCGAGAACGGGTCGGCAAAGGAATTGATGTTGGAGGGTTGGCGCGCCGGCGTGGACACGGCGCTGCGGATGCCGCCGAAAATGCGCTCGAAAATGCTCTGCGCGGAAGCTGGCGCGCTGACCGCGACACTTGCGACAAGGATCGCGACGAACGCTGTAATTTTGTTGCTGCCAGCCATCGCACGCACCTGTTTTGACACCCCTGTTGTACGGGGTTGTCTCTCAACGTCCGGATAGGAAGAAAGTTGCGCCGATTCGGCCGCCTGGACAGCCGTACCAAAGCTGAACGCGGTAAACGTGGCGTTAGCGATCCGTAGGGCTTGGCGGCCGTGGCGGGCGCGGGAGATAACTATTGCGGCGATATCGGCAACACAGTCAGCAAAAGGAACAGCGGCCCCAGCATGCAGACCGCCCACAGCAGATAGCCGAAGAAACTCGGCATCTTCACGCCCTGTTCGGTGGCAATGGCGTAGACCATCAGGTTCGGCGCGTTGCCGATATAGGTGAGTGCGCCCATGTAGACCGCGCCCATCGATATCGCCGCCAAAGTACCGGACAGCGGCCCCATCAGGTGCGCGGCATCGCCGCCAGCAAGCTCGAAGAACACCAGATACGTCGGCGCATTGTCGAGGAAGGCCGACAAGATCCCGGTGAGCCAGAAATAGGCCGCCTCGTTCGGCGCGCCGCCTTTCGCGGTCACCGCCTGGCTCAGGAAAGCGAAGGTGCCGTCGCGGCCGGCCTGCAGCATGGCCATCACCGGAATGATGGCGACGAAGATGCCGGCGAACAGAATGGCGACCTCGCGGATCGGCTCGAAGGTGAAGCCGTTGGCGGCGCGATGTTCGTTCTTGGTCAGCCACAGCGAGGCCAGCGCGATCAGGATCAGGGCAACATCACGCAAGGCGTTCTGCAATTCGACAGGCGTGCCGTAGACGTCGAGGGCGATGCCGGGCTTCCAGGCGGCGGAGCCGAGGATCGCTCCGATGATGAACGCAATCAGCACGATGTTGACGCCGCCATACATACTGAGATGCATGCCGATGGGAGCTGGCGCTGTGACCGGCGCGGCTTTCGGTTCGCCATGCACGATCCAACTGTCGAGCGCGAAGAAGATCGCCAGGAGCAGAACGGCGACGACGAGCGTTTGCAGCCACAGGTGCTGCGCGGTCCAGAAGAATCCAACACCGCGCAGGAAGCCGACAAACAACGGTGGGTCGCCAAGGGGCGTCAGCGCGCCGCCGATATTGGCGACCATGAAGATGAAAAAGATCACGACGTGGGCATTGCGCTCTCGCGCGGCGTTGGCGCGGATCAGCGGCCGGATCAGGATCATCGCCGCGCCGGTGGTGCCGACGATGCTGGCGATGACGGTGCCGAAGGCGAGGATGCCAAGGTTGATTCCCGGCGTGGCGCGGACATCGCCGCTGATGAAAATTCCGCCGGCGACGACATAGAGCGAAAACAGCAGCACGATGAAGCTGACATATTCCGCCAGCGCCGCATGAACGAAAGCGGCACCGGCGGCCGGCGCGCCGAAGGCCACCGCCAGCGGCACCAGCGTCAGCGCTACCCAGGCAAACGCGATCTTGCCGTAGTGGCGGTGCCAGACGCGGGCGAACAACAACGGGCCGGTGGCGATCGACAGCAGTATGCCCGCGAAGGGCAGCGCCCACGGCCATGTCATCGTGGCGCCGGGGAGCGTGGGCGCCGCCCAGGCCGCTTGCGGCGCCAGCAGTACGGCCCCGACGATCCACTTCATCATGCGTGCCATTTGCTTATCCGCGCCGCGATGTGGTGATATCGGGCCAATCAATCAAAACACGCAAGGGGGGAATAATGGCTGGACAGGTGCGCTTCCTCAATCCGAAAACATTGGCCAAACCGCCGGGCTATACGTGCGTGGTCGAAACCACGGGCCCGGGACGCACCGTCTATATCGCCGGCCAGCTCGGGCTCGATCTCGACAACAAACTGGTCGGCGGCGTCGGCGACTTCCGCGGGCAATGCGCCAAGGCCTTTGAGAATCTCGGCTTTGCGCTGGTCTCGGTCGGCGCCACCTTCAAGGATCTGGTCAAGATCAACAATTACCTGACTGACATGGCGCATATCGGAATCTTTCGCGAAGTGCGCGACCAGTTTCTCAACACCAAGGCGCCGCCGGCGAGCACGACGGTGGCGATTCCGGCATTGGCCCGGCCCGGCGCTTTGTTCGAAATTGAAGGCATCGCCGTGCTGCCGGCGCGCGTCATCAAAACGATGGCGAAGGCTCCCGCCAAGCAGGCGTCAAAGAAAGTCTCCAAGAAAAAGAAACGCTAAGCATGCGTATCATCGATATCCGCGACATCGTCGTCCCGATCTCGTCGTCGATCTCCAACGCTTATATCGACTTCTCTACCATGACGGCGAGCGTGGTCGCCATCGTTACCGACGTGGTGCGCGACGGCAAACCGGTGGTGGGCTTCGGCTTCAATTCGAATGGACGATATGCGCCACAGGGTTTGCTGCGCGAGCGCTTCATCCCGCGGCTGCGCGACGCCAAGTCCGAGAGCATTGAGGACGCGCGCGGCCTCATCGATCCGGCCAAAGCCTGGGCGGCGATGATGAAGAACGAGAAGCCGGGCGGCCACGGCGAGCGCTCGGTTGCGGTCGGCGTGCTCGATATGGCGCTGTGGGACGCGGTATCGAAAGCGGAAGGTGTGCCGCTGTGGCGGCTTTTGGCTGACCGCTACAACGAGGGCGTCGCCGACAAGACGGCCTGGGTCTATGCCGCCGGCGGTTACTACTATCCCGACAAGGACATCCAAGCCTTGCAGGACGAGATGAAGCATTATCTCGATCTCGGCTATTCGACCGTGAAAATGAAAATCGGCGGTGTGCCGCTGAAAGACGACCTCAAGCGCATCGAGGCGGCGCTCAAGGTCGTCGGCGGCAAGGGTGAAAATCTCTGCGTCGACGTCAACGGCCGCTACGATCTCGACGAGGCCATCGCCTGCGGCGACGCCATCGCGCCGTATAACCTGCGCTGGTACGAGGAGCCGCTCGATCCGCTCGATTATCTGCTGCATGCAGCCTTGGCGACGCGTTACCGGCCGCCGCTGGCGCCCGGCGAGAACCTGTTCTCGATGCAGGACGCGCGCAATCTCATCCGCCATGGCGGCCTGCGCGCCGACCGCGACTGGCTGCAGTTCGATCCGGCTTTATCCTACGGGCAGGTCGAATATCTGCGCACGCTCGACATGCTGGCCAGCCACGGCTGGTCGCGGCGGCGCTGCGTGCCGCATGGCGGTCATCAGTTTGCGCTGAATATCGCGGTAGGCCTCGGCCTTGGCGGCAATGAGTCGTATCCGCAGGTTTTTGCGCCGTTCGGCGGCTTTGCCGACGATACCGCGGTCACAGACAGCCGCATCGCCATGCCGGATATTCCCGGGATCGGTTTCGAAGCGAAGAACAAGCTCTACGCGGTGATGAGGCCGATGATGGCTTGACTTGTCCCGGGCGCAGCGCAGCACGAAGTGATGCGCTGCAGAACCGGGACCGTTACGGGCTCGGAATCTGGAAAGGC
>CAITEM010000522.1 GCA_903891395.1 uncultured Hyphomicrobiales bacterium
CGCGAGCGACCCTCCCCACAAGGGGGAGGGTAAGAAAGCAAGGCCGCTGTTTGACAATTGCATCCGAGAGCCGCTCTGACCGACGGGCGAAGTTGCCTTCCCCCTGCCCCAAAAAAATCGTCCGATAACGCGACTGATTCGTTCCCCAACTCACGCGCGGCGGAGAGTGCGATGCCCTGGTTCCGAAATCATTATCTGTGCCTCACCTGCGAGGGCCATTGGGTGCCGAGCACGACGCCGCGCATGACGAACACTGCCCGTTCTGCCGCGCCTATGACGTGACGCCGTACCGCAGTGAGGACCGGAGCGTCATCGTCGAGCCGCAGGGCGGCGCCCAAGGCGAGATCTTCGTCGTGCTGGAATGCGCCGCGGTCACAACGCATGGGCCGGATGACCGGCCGCTCGGGCGCTTTCCGA
This sequence comes from uncultured Hyphomicrobiales bacterium, assembly GCA_903891395.1. Classification (GTDB taxonomy): domain Bacteria; phylum Pseudomonadota; class Alphaproteobacteria; order Rhizobiales; family Xanthobacteraceae; genus Pseudolabrys. The sequence continues at coordinate 418 of CAITEM010000522.1, forward strand.
CGCGCGCGGCGGCGCTGGCCTTCCGCGCGGCGCGCTGACGCATGGCGGCGGCCTTATAAAAGTCATTGCGGAAGCGCGACATCTGCCGATAAAGAGCGTCCGGCATTCGCCGCTGACCCTGGGTATCCCATGACCGCTTTGAAATCCCGCAATAAATTCGTCACTTTGGCGCTCGTCCTCGCCGCGGCCGGCCTGCTGGCAGCGTGCGAAACCGACGGCAGTTCGCCCGGTCCGCTGGCGGCGCTGTCCTCGCCGGCCAAGCCGGAAGAGCCGGCGAAACCGCCGGAGCCGCCGATGACCCGCACGCGCGCGGCGTCGGAATGCTGGATGGGCACGGAAAAAGGCGGCGCCAGCGCCAATCTCGACAAGCGCGCCGACGTCGTCGACAAGTGCATCGATCAGAAAATGAAGACGGCGGCGGGCCCGAAGGGCTGAGTCCTGTCCCGGGCGCGGCGCCTTACGATGCGCCGCAGACCCAGGACCTTCACAGCAGCGGAATTCGTAACGGCTACTTCGCCTCACTGACGCTGCACAGCGGATTGGCGGCCTGGCACTTGGCGCGCGCTTCGTTGCGGCTGCCGGTTTCGGTGCAGGTCGAATGCGAGATCGGCAGGATCGCCGGACAGGCGACGTCGTATTGCGTGCCGGTCAGGTTGCGCCAGGCGCGTTTGACCTTGCGCTTTACCTTTTGCGTGGTGGTTTCCTTTTTCAATTCGACTTGCGCCAGCACGATCGGCGCCGGTGCCGAAGCGCCTTCGGCCGTCGCCGGTTGAACGCCCGCGCTCATCGCCAGCAGGCAAACGCCCGCGGCCGTCATTGCCAGATATCGCATCGTGTCGCTCCCCATCGTCCGGCCGCTTGGTCGATCCAGGCGTCACGCCGAACGTGCGGCGACAACGGCGGCTGGAACCTAAAGTTCCGCTTGCGAAGCGGCCGTCGCCGTATCAGCATTGCGCGCCAATCAAAGGAGATTCGTCATGGCTAAAGGTCAGACGCGCGCGGTCAAGGAAAAGAAAAAGCCGAAGGCCGACAAGGACAAGCCGAAACAGATGTCGGCCTACAAGGCGTCGCAGATGTCCGGCACCAGCACGGCGCCCGGCAAGAAGTAAGCGTTACCGGCCGGTGCCCGGCCCGGCATTGTTGAGGTCGGGCGGCAGCGCGCTGGCCGCTTTGCTCAATTCCAGACACGTGGTGAGCTCGACATAACTGGCCGGCCCGCCGAGCGTGGATAACTGGGTGCAGTGGGCTTTCTGCGATTCCGAATACTGTCCCCAGTCCTGCTGGAGCTTGCTGCGGGCGGTATCCTCGTCCCGCTTGCAGGCGCTTTCATCGCGATTGGCCACGGCGGACGCCTGCGTGGCGGCGCGGCAGCTCGGGTCGACGTTGAATTCCGGCACTTTGTCGGCGACCAGCATCAACTGCGACGTCACCAGCAAAATCGGCATTAGTCCCGGCATCGGGCTCTCTCCTTGGTCGTCGTCCCGGTAGTTCCAACGCGCGGCCGGAGTTCCGGTTGCACCCCCGCGCCAAGATTCAGCCCAAATCCGTTCCGGCCGATGAACCTTTCCGCCGGCCGTCCCGACCCATGAAGGGATCGGGAGGGCTGAGTCGTGATGAAACGCTTCTTGCTGGCCTTTGTCTATTTCGTCGCGCTGATCGTGCCGGCGGCCTTCGCCCTGGCGCTGCTGATGGCGCCGGCCAGTCCGGCGGCGCCAGCCGAACAGACCGGTTGCGACCGTAATCTGGCGGCGGTCGCCGCCAACGTCGCCAGTTTGCAGGCCCAGTTGAAAGCCCTGAAAGCCGGCCCGGAAATCTGCAGCACGACCCGGCTCTATTTCCTCGAATTGACCAAGGCCCGCGCCGTCACCGCGCTGTGCCGGACCGGCGCCGACCGGGACCGCGAACTCGGCCGTTTGGACGCCGATGTCGAGCACATTAATGAGGCCATCGCCGCGCGCTGCCTTTAACCGAAGGTCGCACCGCGGGCTTCACAACTTCGCCCCAGTTCCGTGGCGCTATTGATACCGATGCTTAACCCGGCCACGCTGTTATCGCGGCGCGCTCGGGCCATGACATCACGGGGGATTTATTCGGCAATGCGATCGGGTTCGATCCAGCTTGGGTGTGTGCTTGCCCTGACGCTTCTGTCCGGCGCCGCGCTGGCGCAGGACGGCGCGCCGCTGGTGCCGAACGCCGACTATGCCGTCGCCTCGCCGCCCGACAATCCGATGGATAGCTCGAGCGCCGACGCCGAACTCACCCCGGAGGAATCCGCGGCGCTGAGCAATGCCCTGTCCAACGACTTTTCCGGCCTGCCGATCGCCAAGCCGAAGAAGCTGCGCCTGCCCAGCCTCGCCGCGCCGAAGGGTCTCGACGCCAGCCGCACCGACGCGCCGGACGGCTCGTCGACCATGGTGCTGAAACAGCCGCTGCCGATCGATTGGGATGCCAAGGTCGGCGCCGATCTCGGCCTGCATGCCGCGCCGTCGCTGAACCCGAGCCCGGATCCGTGGCGCGCCGGTTCGGCGGACACGCGCGGCACCGGCGCCGCCTGGGCCTCGGTCGGCGTGCTACCCTCACTGGCAACGGTCGATGCGCGCGTCGATCCGAGCAACGACCAGGGCCGCGTCGGCACCACGTTCAAGCATTCGATGCCGGTCGGCACTGGATTTTCGGTGACGCTGCAGAACAGCTATACGGTGACTGAAACCTTCAGCGCCTCGTCGGCGGCGTCGCCGTCGGACATTCCGCTGGTGACCGTGCCGGTGGCGACGGGCATCCCGACCCCGCAGGTCTGGGGCAGCGAGAAGGCCGCCAAGTTCGATATCCTGTCGACCGGCACCAGTTTCGGCGCCAAGCTCGCCAACAACAGCACCGATCCGGTGACACATAACCAGTTCAGCGCCGAGCAGAAAATCTATGGCCCGCTCAACGTCACCACCGCCGTGACCGATTACGGCCAGACCGGCGTCAGCAAGAGCATCACCGCTCGATTTAAGCTGAATTGGTAGATTTTCAAATCGAATTGCTAACCTTGCGGGCGTTTTGCCCCTGAATCGCCATGCCGCTAGCCGCGAAGGCGCCGCCACCCTGCCCCATCCTTGCCCTCCTCGCATGCGGCAATCGGTTCCGGGGACGGGGAGCGGCAGCGCAACGCCATTGCGCCTGTGTAGGAGTTGACTCATGACGGCGATCAGAGAGCGGGCCGGTGCAGACAAGCTCGGCATCGACAAAAGCGGACCGGAGAAATTCGCTCCGGCGGATCGGCGGGCGACGCCGGAAAAACTGAGCGACGTCGATCAGGCGGCGGCGAATGCCTTTGAAGGCGAAATCCGCGAGTTCGTCCGGCGCGACGTTTCGTTTCTGCGCCAGCCGCGCGTTGCGGGCGAAGCCAACACGCCGGACCCGACGACCGAGAATCTCAATTCACTGATCCGGCGCGTATCAGGAGCCTCGATGGAAGAAATCGATCGCGTCATTCTCGAACTGCAGGGCATCCGCGACATGTTGAAAGCGGAAGGCGATCGCGTCGGCCGCGAAATCGCCGGTTACGCCAGCCTGAGCCACGCGTCGATGACGGCGATGAAGGTGATCGGCGACAGCCTGGAGCAATGGAAAAGCGTGCCGAGCAAGCCGTCACAACGCCCCGTCGGCTAATCCGCGCCAACACGCCATCGCCGCCCACCGGCGATGGCAATCATGTTGTGGATGGCAGCACCGGCGTAACCAGACACCGTCACGCTGCGCGCGACGCAACCTAGCTTGACGGCGTTCGGAAACGCGCACCGTTTTCGGAGCCTCCTCCCACCAAGACTCAAACCCCGCTTCGGCGGGGTTTTTTCGCTCGGGAAAGTGTGCTTAGCGGGCCGCTTCGGGAAGGCTGACGATACTCAAACCGTCATCGAGATGCATACGCCCGGTCACGTGGTCGAACACCACAAAGCTGCCGACCATCATCACCATCATGGTGGCGGCGCCGAGCATCAGGCCGATAAAGTTGAGGGATCTGGTATCGGCCACGGGTCGCTCCAAAAATCGGCAGTTGCTTTGTGTGCACTTGAACGCACCAGAGCCAAACGGGTTCCCTGCCGGGCAAATGCCGGGCGGGATCGTTAACAGGGATGGTAGACGGGGTTAGTTGGCGGCGACGGCCTTGGCGGGTTTTACGGCCTTGCGCGGCAACGGATAGTCGGCGCTATCGTAAAGCTGGCGGATACCGTTGCCGTCGAAGCGCTTTTCCTCGACTTCGAGATAGGCGCCGAGCAGCAATTCGGGGGGCAATTCCTCAATAGCAAAACGGATCGCTTCCGCGGCGGTCGGAAAGCGCTTGTAACCGATCGGGCGGCGCGACTTGCGGCTGCGGCTGGGAAACAATTCCGAAGGGGCGCGGTAGTTGATCATCGACATAACTCAAAGCTCCTAGGCGCCTAATATGGCCCCTAAAGCGTCGGAAATCCAGCGTCTGAGGGCCGCGCATGTCAGACCCGCCGGGGCAAGGTAAATGTTGATAGGTCTATCGAAAATGAAAAACGGCCCGGCGCACAAACACCAGACCGTTTAATCCTTGCGCCATCGATATTAGTCGGCGAGTTCGCCGACCACTTCGCTGGTTGCAGGATCGACCAATACAACGTGGTCGTTCACCATCATGTACTTGCAATTGCGGACCGCATGCCGACCCGATGCGTTCCTCGACTTTTCGGCCTGAGTTCCGCCGGCCGTTAGCGCGTTCACGAACGGTGGGAGTGGAATCGAAAAGCGCCGCGATTTGAATCGCTTAGTGCGCTTCGGACTCCTTTCGTTCCCGCGCGGGCCGATGACGCGGGATCTCCGGACGCGCAGCAAATGCGCCCGCGATTCAAGTTTTGCTCGCCGCGTGACTCCGGCCTTGATACCAAAGATGCAGAATTGATTCGCGAGGCCCCTGGATGATTCTCGAAGCGATGGTCGGCTTGTCGCTTGTGTTGAATGTCTCGCTTGCTGCCGAAACTCCCGCCGCTCCCGATCCGAATCCCTGGCTGCACATGACGGTGCGCCAGAAGGACGCGACGTTGCTGCCGCTGGTGCGCACGGCGACCGAATGCATCCTGCACAAGATCTCGGGCGATCCGCGCTACAGCCCTTCCATGCATCCAAGCGACATCAACGATCTGATTGTGGATTCGATCGCGGCCTGCGGCCGTCCGGTGCGGGCGATGATGGACGCGCATGACCGCATGTACGGCAAAGGATCGGGCGAGGCGTTCTTGCTCGGGCCTTATCTCGACGTGCTGCCGTCCGCCGTCGTCACCCAGGTCAAGACGCCGCGTTAGCACCCACTAGCGCAGGCCGCAGCACGAGCGTAATCGGCAGCGTCACCAGCACGACGGCGGCGACGACCATCAGTGCCGTGGGGACGCCGACCGCGTCGCCGAGCAAGCCATAGATCGCCGGCGACACCGCGCCCGCGCCGATGGTGCCGGTGTAGAAGATGCCGAAGGCACGCTGGCGCTTGGCCGGCTTCACCAAATCGGGCACCGAGCCGTAAAGCACTGACGACGTGCCGTTGAGCGCAATGCCGACGATCGGCAGCAGCACCAGTGATCCCTCGAGCGACAGCGGCAGCAGCGCGATGATGCCGACTGCGGTCACCGTTTCGGTCAGCCATACCGTCGCGACCGTGCCGACGCGCGCGCCGATCCAGGCGCAGACCAGCTTGCCCGCAGCCCCGCCGGCAAACACCAGCGTCAGCGCCAAGCCGACGGTCGGCAGGCTGGCGCCTTTCGCGGTCAGCACGAAAGGCAAGAAAGTCAGAAACGCCATGCGGGTGGCGCTGTCGAGGACGCCGATCGACAGCAGCAGCGGAAATCCATAAGCGCCGATGCGCGAGCCGCCCGTTGCACCGGATTCCTTCTTGGGCGCAGCGGTGTGATCGTCGCGATAGCGCGGCATGACGATGAAGATGACAATGGCCGCCAGGACGCCGACGCCGCCGAGCAACGCCACCGCCTCGCGCCAGGGCAGCACCACGAACATCAACGACGCCAATGCCGGGACGCTCATCTTGCCGATATCGCCAGCGAAATTATAGGTGCCGAGCGCGGCGCGCGACCGCGCACCGGAAAAAGCATGCGCCATCAAGGTCGATGCCAGCGGATGCTGCGTGCTGGCGCCGAGTCCGGACACGAACAGCGCGGCCACCAATTCGATGACGCCGTTACTCATGCCGGCGAGGCAGTAACCGAAGCCCGCCAGCGCGGTGCCAAGCGCCAGCACCAAAGGCGCCCCGAAGCGCTCTGCGATAAAGCCCGACGGAATCTGGAAAGCAGCCAGCGTGCCGGAGAACACCGTCTTCATCAGGCCGAGCGCAGCGAAGCCGAGGCCGAATTCGCTCTGCCAGATCGGCAGCATCACATAGATGAGATCGGTATAGCCGTCATGCAGCGCATGCGCGCCGAAAGCGACGCCGGCGGCGCGGCGTTCTTCGGTCTTGGCGGCCATTGCTGTGTCGGCGGCGGCGGTCATGGCTGCTCCGGGCGGCGCTCGACGAACGTCGCGCTGACGAAGGAGATCACCGGCTCGCCGTTCTGATTAACACCGGTCGAGAGCGTCGTCATCAGCCCCGAGCGCGGCCGGCTGCCGGAGACGCGCAGTTCGGTGACTTCGGTTTTGTAATCGATGGTGTCGCCGACATAGACCGGCTTAAGCCATTTCAGATTGCGCAGACCGAGCGCCGGACCGACGGCCGCGACCGGTTCGCCACGAGCGCGGGCGGCCTCCGCCAAACCACGGCGCTGATCGACCATCAGCCGCATCCACACCACGGCGGTGTGCCAGCCCGACGCACAGAGCGCGCCGAAATGAGAAGCCTCGGCCGCCGCTTCGTCCATGTGAAACAATTGCGGATCGAACCGCGCCGCAAAGGCCTTGATCTCGCTGGCGGTGAAGGTGTGCCGGCCGACCTGCTGGACGTCGCCGATCTGGATGTCCTCGAAATATTTCATGGCGCGGCCTCGCAGCGGCCGAGCATGAAAGTCGTGATCAGCGTCATGACGAGCGCGTCGGTCTCGTCGAGCACCTCGAAATTCATTTTCGCCAAGCCCATCTCCGGGCGGCTTTTCGAGGCGCGGACGTCGAGCACGGTGGAACGAACGCGGATGCGCGTGCCCGGCCGCAATGGTTTCAGCCAGCGCACTTCCTCGATGCCCGGCGCACCCATGGAACTGGAGTCCAGCAGAAAGCCGTCGGCGATCATCCGCATCATCAGGCAGCAGGTGTGCCAGCCCGACGCACCGAGTCCGCCGAGAATGGTGCCGCTCGCCGCCGCTTCATCCAGATGCATCGGCTGCGGATCGAATTCGGCGGCGAAGGAGACGATTTCCTCACGCGTCACCAGCCGCGGGCCATAAATGGCGACCGCGCCCGGCGTGAAGTCTTCCCAGTGCAGCTTCGGCATGACCCGAAGGTTTTAGTACGCTTTCAGGATCGAAATAAAGGCGGGTTCGGCCGCTTTGAAGGCCTCGCGCGTATTGGCCGACAGGCAGACAACGACCACCAAGGCATTGCCGTCTTTGTCGGTATCGGCGGCGAGAGCGGTGGTCTCGAAGCCCTGCTCTTCGAGCTTCGGCGCTTCGAACGCGTGATGCTCGAAGGCCGGCTTGCCGTTGGCCCGGACGACGTCCGGCAGCTTGCTGATCTTGGCGTTCTTGGCGCGGTTCTTCCAGTCGCGGTAGGTGTCCTGCGTGATCGTGGACACCGGCGCCTTGTCATTGTTGTAACGCACCAGCACGTAGATCTTGGCGGGCGCCTTCTCGAAATCCTCGCCCTTGCGCAGCAGCATCTGCACGCGCAGCTCATGGGTGGCTTCGGCGTTTTCTTCCCAGCCGTCGGGAATGACGATCGGCGCACGGAAAAATGCGCAGAGCTTGCCGTCGCAATGCTCCATGAATTTCTCGATGTCGGCGCGGGCTGGCGTGGCGGCAATCAAACCGGCGACGGCGAGGCCCGCGGCCAACCGGATAAACCTTGAAAGCGACATGGCGGCTCCTGCGATGGCGCCCCCCGAAAGCCGGCGCCTTACCACATAGTCGCGCGGAACCCGCTTTGGATTCAATCGCTCAGTTGGCGAAGCGGAAGTGCATCACGTCGCCGTCGGCGACGACGTATTCCTTGCCTTCGAGCCGCATCTTGCCAGCTTCCTTGGCACCCACTTCGCCGCCCGTGCGGATGTAATCGTCGTATCCGATGGTTTCGGCGCGGATGAAGCCGTGCTCGAAATCACTATGGATGACGCCGGCGGCGGCGGGCGCCTTGGTCCCTAACGTGATCGTCCAGGCCCGCGTTTCCTTCGGCCCGACGGTGAAATAAGTCACCAGATGCAGCAGGCCGTAACCGGCGCGGATCAGGCGGTCCAGCCCGGTCTCCTTGAGACCGACGGCCTCGAGATAGTCGGAACGCTCCTCCGGCGGCAGCGTCGCGATTTCGGACTCGATCTTGGCCGAGATGACCACCGCGACGGCGCCTTCCTTCTTGGCCAGTTCCTCGACCTTGCGGGAGAAGCCGTTGCCGGTTGCGGCCGAGCCCTCCTCAACATTGCAGGCGTACAGCACCGGCGCCGAGGTCAGCAGGCCGAGCGAATGAAACAGCTTTTCCTCATCCGGCTTGCGCTCGACCAGACGGGCCGGCTTGCCGTCACGCAATAGCTTGAGCGAGCGGTTGATGAGGTCGAGCATTTCCTTGGCGAGCTTGGCGTCCTCGCCCGATCCCTTGGCTTTTTTCTCCAGCGCATCGACGCGCTTTTCCAGGCTGTCGAGGTCGGCCAGCATCAGCTCGGTCTCGATGATCTCGATGTCGGCGAGCGGATCGATCTTGCCTTCGACGTGCGTGATATCGCCGTCCTCGAAGCAGCGCACGACGTGCACGACGGCATCGACCTCGCGGATGGTGGCGAGAAACTTGTTGCCGAGCCCCTCGCCTTTCGACGCACCGCGCACCAGGCCGGCGATATCGACGAAGGTGATCCGGGTCGGGATGATCTGCTCGGACTTCGCCAGCGCGGAGAGTTTTTCCATGCGCGGATCCGGCACCGCAATCTCACCGACATTCGGCTCGATGGTGCAGAA
>CAITEM010000523.1 GCA_903891395.1 uncultured Hyphomicrobiales bacterium
CAGCCGTGAATCCAGCTCATGATGCCGTTGCGCAAATACTGGCTGTCGGTGTGCAGGTCGACCGAGCATTGCCGCTTCAAGGCTTCGAGCGCCGCGATCGCGCCCATCAATTCCATACGGTTGTTGGTGGTGTGTGCTTCGCCGCCGAACAACTCCTTGGTGGTATCGCCGAACGACAAAATCGCGCCCCAGCCGCCCGGGCCGGGATTTCCTGAACAGGCGCCGTCGGTATAGATCGTGACGCGCTGTTCGCTCACGATTCGAACCCATAGTCGCTCGCGCTCGCCACCGACTGGTGGAAACGCAGCTTACGGAAATATTCCAGCGGATCCTTTGGCTTGACCAGCGCGCCTTCCGGCACCGCCAGCCAGTCGACCAACCGCGTCAGCAGAAAGCGCATCGCCGCACCGCGGCACAGCATCGGCAAGGCCGCGCGCTCCTGCTCGGAGAGCGCCCGCACTTTCATGTAGGCCTTGAGCAAGGCGCGGCCCTTGGTGACGTTGTAGGAATGATCCGGCTCGAAGCACCAGCAGTTCAGACAGATCGCCACGTCGTAAGCCAGTGTGTCGGTGCAGGCGAAATAAAAATCGATCAGCCCCGACAGTCTATCGCCGAGAAAGAACACGTTGTCGGGAAACAGATCGGCGTGGATCACGCCGTCCGGCAGATCGCGCGGCCAGAATTTTTCGAGCACGTCGAGTTCCTGAACGATTTCGTTGCACAGGCCGGGCCGCACGCTGTCGCCGCGCGCGCCGGCGTGTTCGTAGAGCGGCCGCCAGCTATCGACCGACAAAGCGTTCGGCCGGCGGATCGGAAAATCGCGCGCCGCCAGATGCAACCGCGCCAACGCCTCGCCGACCGCGGCGCAATGGCCGGCGTTCGGTTTGCGGATCCACAGCCCGTCGAGAAAGGTCACCATTGCCGCGGGCCGTCCCGCGATACGGCCAAGCATGCCGCCCATTTTGTTTTTCACCGGTTGCGGACAGGTGATGCCGCGCGCCGCCAGATGTTCCATCAGCCCAAGAAAGAACGGCAAGTCCTGTTCGGCGACACGCTTCTCGTAGAGCGTGAGGATGAAATTGCCGCCATCGGTATGGACGAGAAAATTCGAATTCTCGACGCCTTCGGCAATGCCCTTGTACGAGCGCAACTTGCCGATGTCGTAGCGGCTCAGGAATTCGGTGAGGTCGTCGGCGGAGACGTCGGTATAGACGGCCATAACTATTCTGCCGCCTGGTTCTCCCGCAGCGGACGGGGCAGCGGAAAGAATACCCCCTCCTCGGCGGCGGAGATGGTCTCGACGTTCACGTCGTAGCGCGCGGCGAAAGCGTCGATGATTTCCTCGACCAGCACTTCCGGCGCCGACGCGCCCGCCGTGATGCCGAGACTCTTGATATCGCCGAATATCGCCCAGTCGTTGTCGGCGGCGCGCTGCACCAGCGCCGCGCGCGCGCAACCGGAACGGACCGCGACTTCCTTGAGCCGCTGCGAGTTCGACGAGTTCGGCGCGCCGACCACGATCATGGCGTCGACGATCGGCGCGACGCGCTTGACCGCCTCCTGGCGGTTTGTGGTGGCGTAGCAGATGTCTTCCTTGTGCGGCCCGACGATCGCCGGAAACCGCTTCTTCAACATGTCGACGATTTCCGCCGTGTCGTGCACCGACAGTGTGGTCTGCGTCACGTAAGCAAGATTGTTCGCATCGCGCGGCGTGTAAGTTTCGGCGTCGGCCAGCGTCTCAAGCAGTTTTACCGCGCCATCGGGCAACTGGCCCATGGTGCCGATCACCTCGGGGTGCCCGGCGTGGCCGATCAA
>CAITEM010000524.1 GCA_903891395.1 uncultured Hyphomicrobiales bacterium
CCTGCCGCTCGGCCTGCGGGTGCTCAAGAAGGTCTGCGACATCGTGCGCGAGGAGCAGGATCGCTCCGGCGCGATCGAGATGCTGATGCCGACCATCCAGTCGGCCGACCTGTGGCGCGAGAGCGGCCGCTACGAGGCCTATGGCAAGGAGATGCTGCGCATCAAGGACCGCCACGAACGCGACATGCTATTCGGGCCGACCAACGAGGAAATGATCACCGAGATCTTCCGCGCCTATGTGCGCTCGTACAAGGATCTGCCGCTCAACCTCTATCACATCCAGTGGAAGTTTCGCGACGAAGTGCGTCCGCGCTTTGGCCTGATGCGGGGCCGCGAATTTCTGATGAAGGACGCCTATTCGTTCGACGTCGATCAGGCCGGCGCCGAGCATTCCTACAACAAGATGTTCGTCGCTTATCTGCGCACCTTCGCCCGCATGGGTCTCAAGTCGATTCCGATGCGCGCCGACACCGGCCCGATCGGCGGCAATCTCAGCCACGAATTCATTATTCTGGCTGACACCGGCGAGTCCGAAGTGTTCTGCCACAAAGATTTTCTCGATATGGCGACGCCGCCGGCCGACGTGAATTTCGACGACCGCGCCGGGCTGAAATCGATCTTCGACAAATGGACCGCGCAATATGCCGCGACGTCCGACATGCATGACAAGGACGCCTACGGCAAAATCGCGCCGGACAAGCAGGTGTCGGCGCGCGGCATCGAGGTCGGTCACATTTTCTACTTCGGCACCAAATATTCAGAGCCGATGAAGGCCGTGGTTGCGACCGGCGCCGGTGGCGATGTGCCGGTGCACATGGGGTCCTATGGCATCGGGCCGAGCCGGCTGGTGGCCGCGATCATCGAGGCCTCGCATGACGACGCCGGCATCATCTGGCCGGAGGCGGTGGCGCCGTTCAAGGTCGCGATCCTCAACCTCAAGCAGGGCGATGCCGCGACCAACGGCGCCTGCGAGGCGCTCTATCAGGGCCTCACCGCCAAGGGCATCGACGCGCTGTACGATGACACCGACAAGGGCGCGGGCGCCAAGTTCGCCACCGCCGACCTGATCGGGCTGCCGTATCAGGTGATGATCGGCCCGCGCGGGCTGGCCGATGGCAAGGTCGAGGTCAAAAAACGCGCCGACGGCACCAAGGAGATGATGACGCCGGCCGCAGCGCTGGATTTGTTGTCCCGATAACCTGTCATTTCGGGCGCGGCCGAAGGCCGCGACCCGTCATCCCCGACTTTCCTGTGTCCTTCCAACGACTTTGCGCGCGATACGTGGCATGAATCCGCCCGAATCGTGTGAGAATCCCAAAGCTTCTGAGAGTCCGTTGACCGGAAACAATCATCGATGACCGAGCCCAACGGGACGCGGCCCTTCTCGCCGTTTGAGTGGATGATCTCGCTGCGTTACCTCAGGGCGCGGCGCAAGGAAGGATTCATCTCGGTCATTGCCGGGTTCTCCTTTTTGGGCATCGTTCTTGGCGTCGCGACCTTGATCATCGTCATGGCGGTGATGAACGGCTTCCGCAAAGAGCTGCTCGACAAGATCCTCGGCCTCAACGGCCATCTGCTGATTCAGCCGCTGGAAAAGCCGCTGACCGACTGGGAAGACGTCGCCGCGCGCATTTCCGGCGTCAAAGGCATCAAGCTGGCCGCGCCCATCGTCGAAGGCCAGGCGCTGGCCTCGTCGCCGTTCAATTCGGGCGGCGTGCTGGTGCGCGGCATTCGCCTGAAGGATCTCGAAGGCCTGCGCTCGGTCGTCAACAACATCAGGCAGGGCTCGCTCGGCGGCTTCGACGACGGCCAGGGCGTCGCCATCGGCCGCAGGCTCGCTGATCAGCTCTCGCTGCGCTCGGGCGACAACA
>CAITEM010000525.1 GCA_903891395.1 uncultured Hyphomicrobiales bacterium
ATGATTGGAAATAAACAGCACCGCGCGGTCACGCACCGGCTGGCCGACCACGCGCACGCGCAGCCGTAGCGCGGTGCACAGCGCGCTGTAATAGCGAACGCCGATCAAGCCCCAGCCGGGCGAATGCAGCTTGCGCAGCACCCATTGGAAGAAAATCAACAATGGCGTGATTGTGAAGAACAACGCCGCGACGAAAAGACCGCGCATCAGCTTTTTTTCTTCTCATCGGTAAGCGGCACGGCGTAAAGCTCAAGCCGGTGATCGACCAGCCGGTAGCCGAGCTTGCGTGCGACTTCCGCCTGCAGCCGCTCGATCTCTTCCGACTGGAATTCGATCACTTCGCCGCTGCGCAGATTGATCAGGTGGTCGTGGTGGGCTTCCGGCGCGGTCTCGTAGCGCGCGCGGCCTTCACGGAAATCGTGGCGCTCGATGATGCCGGAATCCTCGAACAGCCGCACCGTGCGGTAGACTGTCGAAATCGAGATCCGGTCGTCGACCTTGGCACAGCGCCGATAGAGTTCTTCCACATCCGGGTGATCGTCGGACGAGGCGAGCACGCGCGCGATGACGCGCCGCTGCTCGGTCATGCGCATGCCTTTGGCGGCGCACAGAGCCTCGATATTGCGGCTTTCCGATTTGGCTTTGTCCGGCGCGGCCACGATAAGCACGTCTCCCTTTCGGCCCTCATATCACATTTCGGCACGGCCGCCGGGTGGTTTAGCCAAGGTCGCGGCGCAGCACCAGCGCGGCGGCGGGATTGGTTCCGGGCGACGTATAATAGTTGGGCCGCCGCGATATCTCCCGAAAACCGGCGCGGTCGTAGAGCCGGATCGCCGGCTTGTTATGCTCGTCGACTTCCAGGAACACGGTGCGGGCGCCCAGCCCGGCGAGGCGCCGCAAATGCAGGGTCAGCAGGTTGCGGGCCAGCCCGCGGCCGCGCCGTGCGCCCGCGACCGCGACCGATAGAATCTCGGCTTCGTCTTCGACCTGCCGCGACATGATGAACCCGACCAGTGTGTGCCCCGCCAGCGCGCGGTGCGCGATGACATGACGATCGAGCAGCAGGCCTTCGACTTCCTGTTCGCTCCAGCCGCGTCGGAACGATGCGGCGTGCAGCGGCGCAATCGCCGCCGCGTCACGGGCGCTTGCTTCCGCCATCACCGGCTCGCGACGTGCGAACAGGCTGCGCAGAAAGCCGATCATCGGCGCGCCAGTTGCGCCGCGTTCTGCGGCTGGGCATCCGGCGCGCGCAAGTACAAGGGTTTCGGCGGCGAACCCGTGTCGGTCGCGGCGGCGCCAAGCCGTGCCACCCATTCGATATCGGGCGCGGGCAGCGGATTGACAAGATTCGGTACGCGTTCGGCCGGTGGCCACGCCGCCGCCAAGAGAAGAGCGCCGGTGCCGATCAGACGTGGCGCGCCGGTCGCGGCAAAGCGCAGCGCTTCGCGCAGCGGCACCAGCCGCGCGGTCACCAAGGTGCGGCCGCCGGGTCCGAAGGCTTGCATATAGACGTGGTCGTGCCGCGCATCGATGACCGCGACCACCGGCAGCGAGTCGTCGGCCGCGATCAAAGGCGCCGCATACGCCGCGAGGGTGGAGAGGCCGACGGCCGGCTTGCCGGTCGCCAATGCAATGCCGCGCGCGGCCGCGATGCCGACGCGCAACCCGGTGAAGCTGCCGGGTCCGGTGGTCACGGCGATGCGGTCGATCTCCGCGAAGGTCGTGCGTGCACGATCCATCACGCGCGCGATCAGCGGGATCAGTGCCTCGGCGTGGCCGCGCACCATCGGCAGCGATTCATGAGCCGCAGCGCCGCTGTGCTCGGTGTCGAGCACGGCGGCCGAGCAGGCTTCCAATGCGGTATCGATGGCAAGAATGCGCATGGCGGCTAATCTAACACCGTCATGGCCGGCGTGGATCGCCGTCCACGCCTTTCTTGAGTTTAAACCGGCCGGATTTCGACCACTTCGGGCACGAAGTGCTTCAGCAGGTTCTGGATGCCGTGCTGCAATGTGGCGGTCGAGGATGGGCAGCCGGAGCAGGCGCCCTTCATCTGCAGGAAGACGATGCCTTCCTTATAGCCCTTGAAGGTGATGTCGCCGCCGTCGCCGGCCACCGCCGGGCGCACGCGCGTCTCGATCAATTCCTTGATGGTTGCGACCGTGTCGGCGTCTTTGGCCTCGAAGAATTCGTCGCCGTCGCCTTCCGGCGCCTGCGCATCCGTCGCCACCAGCGGTCCGCCGGACATGTAGTGTTCCATGATGGCGCCGAGGATCGCCGGCTTGATCTGCTGCCATTCGCCGTCGCTTTTGGTGACGGAAATGAAGTCGGAGCCGAAAAACACTCCGCTCACATGGGGCAGGTCGAACAGCCGCGACGCCAGCGGCGACTGCGCGGCGGATTCCTTGGTCGGCATGTCGAGCGTGCCGGCGTCGAGCACGGGCTTTCCCGGCAGGAACTTCAGCGTCGCCG
>CAITEM010000526.1 GCA_903891395.1 uncultured Hyphomicrobiales bacterium
CCGACCTTGCGCCATCAGCACATCAACCTGCCGAAGCTTCGCAACGATCTCTTCCGCCGTATGCCTCTTCCTGCCCATCTCCGCATCCTCCTCTGTCAAAATTATACTTCAGGGAGGACCACTTCAAAGGGGGCAGATCACGTAGCAGGAACTGGTGAAAAGGCCAGCTTGTCTATCGCGGTTACATGGGGACGGAGGCAACAGATCGGGCTGGAACCCTGACCAGAAGCCTCTTATCGCCAAAGGTCGTTTCGGTCCGCTAGTTGCGCCCTAAGTTACTGAAAAAGTTGAATAACTCGTAGCGAGGACTTTCGCTGGCTGACCGCCGTTAGCTGCGCGTTAGCTGAGCAGTCTTGTGGGGAAAAATAATTCAGTTAAAACATATAGTTGCTAGAATTTATTGATTAAGACCCGATTAACCATCGGCGGCCGGCGATGGTTTTATCCCGCGTCGGACGGCGGTCTGGTTTATGACCGAGGGCCAGAAAAGGGCCAGCCAGAATGAGAAGAGGCCCAAAATAAGAGAGGCCCCCGGCTCTTGCGAACCGAGGGCCTCAACGGAAGGGACAGTGCCGGGTTTCCGCCCCTACCGCTAGCTTGTGATCCTACTGAATGGTTTCGCCATGCAGGCTGATGTCGAGACCTTCGCGTTCCGCTTCATCGGAGACGCGCAGGCCGATAACCGCCTTGATGACGAGCAGGATGATCAGCGTTGCGACCGCGTCGTAGATCAACGTGCCCAAGATGCCGTAGATCTGAATCACGACCTGGTAGGCATTGCCGTCGATGAGGCCGGTGCCGAGCGGGTTGATCGCCGTGCGTGCGAACACGCCCGTGAGCAACGCGCCGGTGATGCCGCCAACCGCGTGCACGCCGAAGGCGTCCAAGCTGTCGTCGTAACCCATCATGTGCTTGAGGCTGGTGGCGCCCCAGTAGCAGACGATGCCCGCAGCCACGCCGATAACCAGCGCGCCAACCGGATCGACGAAGCCCGAAGCCGGGGTGATCGCGACGAGGCCGGCAACTGCGCCCGAGCAGATGCCGAGAATGCTTGGCTTACCTTTGGCCATCCATTCGACGAACATCCAGGCGAGAGCAGCGGTACCGGTGGCAATCTGCGTCACAGCCATCGCCATGCCGGCGGTGCCGTTAGCGGCAACAGCCGAACCGGCGTTGAAGCCGAACCAGCCGACCCACAACAGCGAGGCGCCGATCATGGTCAGCACGAGATTGTGCGGAGCCATGTTTTCGGTGCCGTAGCCGCGGCGCTTGCCGAGGACGAGCGCGCAGATCAAGCCGGCGACGCCCGCGTTGATATGCACGACCGTGCCGCCGGCGAAGTCGAGCACGCCGAGGGTGCCGAGCCAGCCGCCGCCCCAGACCCAGTGGGCGATCGGGGAGTAGACCAGGATCGACCACAGACCCATGAACCACATCATCGCCGAGAACTTCATGCGGTCAGCGAAAGCACCGCAGATCAGGGCCGGAGTGATGATGGCGAAGGTCATCTGGAAGGTCATGTAGACCGACTCAGGAATTGTGGCAGCCAACGGGCTGACCTGATCGGTGGTCATTCCCATCAGCAAGACTCTGGACATGCCGCCCAGGTAGTCGCTGCCGTCGGTGAAGGCCCAGCTGTAGCCGATGACCATCCAGAGCACCGTCACCAAACAGGTGATGGCGAAGCTCTGCATCACGGTCGCCAGCACGTTCTTCTTGCGGACCATGCCGCCGTAGAACAGTGCGAGGCCGGGAATGGTCATCAACAGCACGAGGGCGGTCGATGTCAGCATCCAGGCGGTGTCGCCCGAATCTGTTTTACACTTGTTCAGCACCGGCGGCTTGGCCGTTGCATCGCAAGCCGGCAGCGGAGCGGGGGCAGCAGCCGGAGCTGCTTCAGCAGCCGGAGCGGCCGGCGGCGCAGCCGGGGTCTGGGCGAACGACGGATTGTACGTCGCTACGCACAGGATAATGCCGAGCAGAAAACCTAAGGCAATTGCCATAAGTCCCGCACGGGAGGGTTTCTTCAACGTCATGGTCTAACTCCTGTCCGAATGTTTGTGCGGGTGACTAAAGCGCCGCGGCGTCTGTTTCGCCGGTGCGGATGCGCACGGCGTGATCCAAACCGAAGACGAAGATTTTGCCGTCGCCGATTTGTCCAGTTTTCGCAGCACCGGTGATGGCGCCGACCACTTTGTCGACCTGAGTCGACGCCACAGCGACCTCCACCTTGATCTTCGGGAGGAAGCTCACCGCATATTCCGCCCCACGGTAGATTTCCGTGTGACCCTTTTGACGTCCGTAACCCTTAACTTCGGTAACGGTCAGTCCTTGCACGCCGATGGAGGTCAGAGCGTCTCGGACCTCGTCGAGCTTGAAAGGTTTAATGATGGCCATGACGATTTTCATGGATTCAGATCCCCGCTTGAGAGCCCGTTTTACGTTACGCAGTGCGGGCGGTTTCACTGAGCCGAGCCCCCGAAGCTTGCTTCGCAGGCATGGCCGCAGAGATAGAATCAAACGCCGTGCCAGTTCGCCGCAGCGGGGCTATCAGTTTGATTCGATGGACAGAATCGGGTGTCCGGACTCCGGAGCCAAATACCGCCAAAGGCTTAAGCCTAAAGGCGCGCCACGCCGCACATGGGCTGCACAAAAAAACATCAGATGCGTGCAAATGAGTCAGTCTGCGCCCGGAAGCCCTCCGGCGCGGAAAGGTTTTGTTAAGTTTTGGCTAAATCCGGTCGCTATTGCGGCCCGAACTGACGTCGAGACCCATAATCTCGTCATGACGCCACGCCACCCCGGCAGGGTCGGGGCTAAAGCGCGTCGACGTCGGTTTCGCCGGTACGGATGCGAACGGCGTGTTCAATCGGCGTAACAAGGATTTTGCCGTCGCCGATCTGTCCGGTCTTGGCCGAACTCAGGATCGTTTCCACGACCTGGTCGATCTGTTCGCTGGAGACGGCGACTTCAATGCGCAGTTTCGGCAGAAAATTCACGGCGTATTCGGCGCCGCGGTAAACTTCCATATGGCCCTTCTGGCGGCCGAAACCTTTGACTTCGGTCACGGTCATGCCGTGAACGCCAACGGCGGTCAGGGCATCGCGGACCTCCTCAAGTTTGAACGGCTTGATGACGGCGATGACCAGTTTCATGACGTTTCCTTCCTGGCAGTGATTTTCGTCGGCGCTCGAACGGAAACTTCCCGGCAAGGAAGGAACGGGCGCCGCGATAGAGCGTAACGCAGATTGGCCGAAGATGATTGGTTTATCGCAACGTGGGCGCGGCCGGCAAGGACGCAGGTCGCCTTCCTCTGATTTATCAAGGCTTTGCGCCTTGTCCGCCGAGGCCCAGATCCTGGATGACGCGCGGCAGAGCGGCGCGCGCGCCGGCGGCGGTCATTCCGGGCGTCATTCGCGGATCGTACAGCAAAGTGAGCAGCGCGCGGTCGTAGACCGACAGATAACCGACCATGCGGTTCTGGTTGAGCGTGGTCCAGGGATTGCGCTGGTCGTGGTTCGACAGGCCGAAGGCGTGCAGCAGCTCATGATAGGCGCAGTCGAAGAAGACCCTGTCGCCTTTGTCGACAATGATGAACGAGACCGCATGCAGGATTTTTCCTTCGGCGCTCGACTTCACGCTGGTCATGCATTGCGGATTGGTGCGCGCGACAAAGGTCTTGGTGACTTCGGCACCAAAGGCGTCGCGCAATGCCGCCTTGAAATCCCGTTCGTCGATCAGACGAATTTCAATGTCGGTCGAATCGCCGGTCGCGAGGCTCAGATTCAAGGTGGGCACCTTGCCGGCATATTCCTCGACGATGCGGGTCATGGCAGCCGTGCGATCGACACTGCCGCCCGCCACCACGCGCGCGACGATGGGGCGATCGAAGCGACGAACGCCAAGAGGCCGTGCGCCGATGCGCAGATCGGAACCGAAGGCCAACGCGATAAAACCGCGTTGCAGCTCGGCAACGGAGAAGCGGGTGAACTGTGGGGGTGCGCCGGCAAGCGCGCCAGCCGGCGGCGGCTCTTTGTCGGACGCGGCAAGCGCCACCGTCATCGCGGCGGACAAAACAAATGCGGCAACGAGCGAGCGTTTCATGGCGTTACGGCGTGCGCCGCAACCGGACCAGGCCTTCTTGCGCCACCGATGCGACCAGCGTGCCATCTTGCTTGAATATAAGGCCGCGGGCAAAGCCGCGTGAGCCGTGCAGATTAGGTGAATCCTGCGCGTAGAGCAGCCACTCGTCGGCGCGGAACGGACGGTGCAGCCACAGCGCGTGGTCGAGACTTGCCGCCATGAATTCTTTTTCGAACAGCGTGCGGCCGTGCGGTACCAGCGCGGTATCGAGCAAGCCCATGTCGGATGTGTACGCGAGCACGCAGCGGTGGATCGCCGGATCCTCCGGCAGTTTACCGGTGGTCTTCATCCAGACGTGGAATTTTCCGTCGGGAATTTTCTTGCCGAGATAACGGTCGAACTCCACCGGCCGCAATTCGATCGGCCGCTCGCGCTCGTAATAGCGCCGGACCGGATCGGGCATCGTCGGCAAAATCTTCTCACGGACTTCGGCTTCGCTGGGCAACGAATCAGGCCCGGGCACGTCCGGCATCTGCGCCTGATGCTCGAGACCTTCCTCCTCGGCGTGGAACGACACCAACATGGAGAAGATCGGATGGCCGTGCTGCCGCGCGGTGACGCGCCGCGTCGTGAAGCTGCCGCCGTCGCGCATGCGGTCGACGTCGTAGATGATCGGAATTTTGGGATCGCCCGGCAGCAGGAAGTAGGCGTGCATCGAATGCGGTGGGCGGGCAGCCTCGACCGTACGAACCGCGGCGACCAGCGCCTGCCCGATCACCTGGCCGCCGAACACCCGCTGCCAGCCGCTCTGCGGCGAGCTGCCGCGGAACAGGTTCAGGTCCAGCTCTTCAAGGTCGAGGATGGTCAGCAGGTCTTCGACGGCGGTAGACATGGGGGCGCCCGTTGAGGATCAAATATGTCCCTCAACCTGCTATGCTGGACGGCGTTTTACAAGGAAGCCCATGGCCAAGGTTCCGACCAAAAAACCGAAAACCGACCTGCTGATCGGGGGGGCCGGATTTGCCGGGCTGGCGCTGGCCGTCGCGCTGCGCCAGGGGCTGGGCGATACCTTTTCGGTGACGGTGGTTGATCCGGCGCTGGCGGCGGCAAGTTCGAAGGATCCCCGCGCCACGGCGATCGCGGCAGCCGCACGGCGGCTGTTCGAGGCCATCGGGGTCTGGGAAGCGGTGGCGGACAGGTCGCAGCCGATCCTCGACATGGTGGTTACCGACTCGAAACTCGACGATGTGGTGCGACCGACGTTTCTGACCTTCGGCGGTGAAGTCGAAGAGGGCGAGCCGTTCGCGCATATGATCGAGAACCGGCATCTGATCGACGCGCTGGTGGCCAAAGCGAAGGAGTTGGGCGTTGATCTACGTGCCGGTGCGATTACCGGCTTCACGCACGCATCGAATGCGATTGATGTCGCGCTCAATGACGGTGCGACGATCTCGGCGCGGCTTTTGGTCGGCGCCGATGGCGCGCGCTCGGTGATCCGCGAGACCGCCGGCATCGCCAGCCACGGCTGGGACTATGACCAGTCGGCCATTGTCACGACCGTCGGTCATGAACGGGACCACGACGGCCGCGCCGAGGAACATTTCCTGCCCGCCGGGCCGTTCGCGATTCTGCCGCTGACCGGCAAGCGCGTGTCGATCGTATGGACCGAAACCAAAGCCGAGGCCGAGCGCGTTGTCGCGCTGCCGGACGACGAGTTTCATGCCGAACTGGAAAAGCGCTTCGGCCTGCATCTCGGCGACATCGAAGTGATCGGTCCGCGCCGCGCCTTTCCGCTCGGCTTGTTCACCGCGCGCGAATTCACGGCGGAGCGTCTGGCGCTGGTCGGCGACGCCGCGCATATCATTCACCCGATCGCCGGGCAGGGTCTCAACATGGGCCTGCGCGACATCGCGGCGCTGGCGGAATCCATCAGCGACGCGGCGCGGCTCGGCCTCGATATCGGCGCGCCGGATGTGCTGGAGCGTTATCAGCGCTGGCGGCGCTTCGACACCATGACCATGGGCGTCGCCACCGACGGCCTGAACCGGCTGTTTTCGAACAGCAACGATGCGCTGCGGCTCGCGCGTGATATCGGCCTTGGCGTCGTCGAGCGCCTGCCCGCGTTGAAGAAGGTGTTCATCCGCGAAGCCGCGGGTTTCACCGGCGACGTACCGAAGCTGCTGAAAGGCCAAGCTCTTTAAAGACGCAGTTCTTTAAAGGCCAAATCTTTAGATCACGTCAGCGGAACGCTGCCGACGTGATCGATGAACGGCTTGCGCGTCGAGATCAGCCCATACCAGCGATCGAGATGCGGCGTCGCCGGCCGGTTGGCCGCGAGCTTCATGTAACGGTAGGCCATGATGCCGACCGGAATGTCGCCGTACGAGAATGAATCGCCGGCGAGGTACTGCGTCTTGGCCAACTGTGCATCCATGATCTGCATGCAGGCCGTGGTCTTGTCCTGCGAGGTCTTGATCGCGGCCAGATCGCGGTCCGCCTCCGGCGTACGCACCAGACCCCAGAACATATGGAAAATTGCCGGGCCGACCACCGATAGCTGCCAATCCATCCATTGGCCGGCGCGACCGCGCGCTGTGAGATCCTTCGGTTCGATCACGCCGCTCTTGTCATGCTTGCTGGCGAGATAGCGCACGATCGCGTTGGATTCCCACAGCAGGAAACCGTCTTCTTCCTCGAGCGTCGGCACCAGGCCGTTCGGATTCATCGCGAGGTAAGGCGCTTCCTTGTTCTTGCCGAAGGCGCCGCCGACGTCCAGGCGGGTATGTTCGAGCCCCAGTTCGCCGACCGCCCACATCGCCTTCTGCACGTTGGACGAAGTGTTGCGGCCCCAGATCTTGATCATGAGTCGTTTCCTGATTTTGTTTTTTGATGTGATGGTCGACGGTAAGTTCGCTCAGTCCAGCCGGCGCGCTTCTTCCTCAAGCATGATCGGAATGCCGTCG
>CAITEM010000527.1 GCA_903891395.1 uncultured Hyphomicrobiales bacterium
CATCCCCGAGGAATTTACCTTGATAGTCGGTCATCATGCAGATGCCGTCGACCTTAAGGGTGTCCAACGCATAGGAAATTTCTTTCAACGTGCTCTCCACGTCGGGCATCGGCACGATAGCGAACATCCCGAAGCGGCCTGGGTAATCGGCAATCAACTTGGCGCCGAAGTCGTTGCATTCGCGGGCCAATGCCCGTGCGCCATCATAGTTGCCGAAGAAAACACCCGGTTCGCTGACGGACAGGATGGAGGTGGCAACGCCGCCCTGGTCCATCTCGTCAATCGATTTCGATACCGTCCACCGCATCAGCGGAACCTGGCCGGTCCGGCGTCCACCGATTTCGGCGATGAAACCCGGTGAAGACAGATGATGATGGACGTCAATGCGGAAAGGCTTTTCGGCGGGCTGCTGTGCGCCGGCGTTACCGCCGCAGAATGCGCTTGCTCCCAAAGCGGCGATTCCGCCAAGAACACTTCGCCGGCTGCAACATCCCGGTCCTGTGTGGATGTCCCGGGGCCCGTCGCAGCGAAACGGCGAACTCAATCTGTGCGGCCTCATTCCGGTATCTCCCTCTGTGTGCCATTCAGTTGATCTGAAGGCTTTTAAATTCTTCGAAGGCTAGCAGCGGGCAAGACGGTCCGTAAGCCGTCGGGCCCGGCTAGGCGCCGCTCAACGCCTGGCCCAACCAGCGCGGGTCGAGCTGGTCGAGATCACGCGAGATCGCGACGATTTTGGCGCAGGTCTTCTCGGAAACGCGGCTGGACAGTTCCTGCGTGAAGCGCGCCGCGTGTTCCGCGCCGGTGAACGGTTGCGACGGGCTGCCTTTTGGCGCGGCGACCAGTTTCGACAGCTTGCGGCCGTCGCGTAGCGTGACGCTGACGCGCGCCGCCGTCGACAGCTCGTTGCTGGCGGCCTCGACCTCGTCGTCGAGCACGATCGTGGTGCGCTCCTCGATGTCGTACAGGCTGCGGTCGGACAGCCCCGCCTCGAAATCCGTGACGTTGACGATCGGGACCGTTCCCGGCGTCAGTTTCAGCTTCGACGCGAGGGCAACGCCGAAGGGCAGGCACATCTGCGCCGCCTGCAGATCGACCGGGTGCGGGTTGGTCAGGCGTCCCTGGATGATGCGCGGAATGCCGAGCGTCATCTCGGCGATGTCGTCGCCGGAAAAGCCGTGCTCCTCGCGCAGCGCCAGCATGCCGTCGAGCCCGGCGGCGATGCGCGCGGCGGCGGCGTGCGATTTCATCAGCACGTCCATGAGATGGAAGCGCTCGCCGAGGCCGGCCGCCAGCACTTCGGGATTGAAGCCGTCGGCATAGGCGCGGGCAAAACCGCCGGCGCCCTCGATGATGTCGATCGGGCCGCTATAGCCTTGCTCGGCAAGCAGTGCGGCGGTCACGCCGCTTTCGGCGGAGTGCGCGGCCTGGATGCGTTTGGCCGATGCGCCGGAATAGTAAAATTGCGCGACGCCGCTGGCGTAACCGCCGGCCAGCCCCATCGCCTCGGC
>CAITEM010000528.1 GCA_903891395.1 uncultured Hyphomicrobiales bacterium
CCGACCTTGCGCCATCAGCACATCAACCTGCCGAAGCTTCGCAACGATCTCTTCCGCCGTATGCCTCTTCCTGCCCATCTCCGCATCCTCCTCTGTCAAAATTATACTTCAGGGAGGACCACTTCAAAGGGGGCAGATCACCGCGCCGCGCGCCGAGCAGATCGACGATCCAGCCTTCGAGCGGGGTCAGCCAGGTTTCCAATGCGACGAAGATGCTGAAAGCGAGTTGGATCGAAGCGACGTCCCAGCCGCGCGCCTTGTTCATCGGTCCGACGAACAGGGTCCAGCCGTATTGCAGGTTGGCGATCATGATCATGCAGATGACGCCGGCGATGAGTTGGGTCCATCGCGTGCGGTTGAGCGATTGTGTCGTCACTCCTTGGGCCATTTGAAATCCTCCTTGGTTTCTCTAGTCGGCTTTGTTTTTTGTCGGGTCGGGCGCGACGGGAACGTTGCCGTCGGGCATCATCTGCAGGCGCGCGCGAACGCGCCCGGCGCAAAATAATTCTCCATGACGATGACGAAGAACGTGGTGGTGAGAACGAGAGCCAGTGCGATGCCTACGTCGACGAAGAAAGGCACATCCCGCCGCGGTGGCGTCTTTGACCGCATTCCATTTCCGTTTTTTGTTAACGCGCCCCGCTTATTGCGCCATTACGGTGCGACGAAAAGCTAAGGTCAAGATATAATCAGAGATTGAATGTCGATTGCTGCACACGCGAAAGACTTTCGTCTTTAGTCGTAATGAAGCGTATAACAATATAAAATGATTGCAGATTATGTACCGAAGTAATGCCGGTTGAATTCAATTGTCGCGCAACACCGACGCGAGAAAACCGGTCAGGTCGTCGGTGACGTGATCGATGTGCGGGTCGTCGCGGCCTTGTAATTCCCAAGCCTCGCGTTTGATCGTATTGCCGGGCGACGGCACCACGAGCACGGTGGTCATGCCCATCGCATGCGGTACCGCGAGATTGCGCGCGAGATCCTCGAACATCGCGGCCTTTGCCGGATCGACGTCGTGGCGCGCGAGAAACCGCTCATAGGTGATCGCCGCCGGCTTCGGCTCCAGTTCCGCGGCGACGATGTCGAAGATGTCTTCGAAGTGCTCATGCACTTCAAGTTTCTTCATCACCGCGTCGGCGTGCTTGCGCGTGCCGTTGGTCAGGATCAGCTTGCGGCCCGGCAGTTTTTGCAGCAGGGCGCCGAGCGCGGGATTGGGCTCGAGCACCGAGTGATCGATCTCGTGCACGTAGTCGAGATATTTTGTGTGGTCGAGCGCGTGTTCGGTCATCAGACCGCGCATCGTGGTGCCGTAGCGCTTGTAATAGTCCTTCTGCACGCGGAACGCTTCGTCCGGCGGTACCTTGAGGAAGTCGACGATGAAGGAACGGATGCGGTCGTCGACCTGCTGCCACAGCAGATGATGCGGGTAGAGCGTGTTGTCGAGATCGAACACCCACGACGTGACGTGAGCGAAATCGCGCGGCGTTGACGCTGTTGGCACTTATTGTTCCTTGAAACGCACGGTGGTCGCCGGCTTGCCGGTCAGATCGACGTCGGCAAAGCCGGCTGAATTCAGGCCGCGCGCGGCGCAATCCTTGTGATCGCTCAGCTCGAAGCGGCCGTCGCGGGTGCATAGCGCAACATTGCCGCCCCATGCCAGCGGCGTTTCGCCGGTCTTGACGACGCGGCCATTGCCGTCGACGGCCTCGCCGTAGCTGTAGAGCTTGCGCGGGTCGCCACGCACGTCCGGCTTCACGCATTGTCCCGCATCGACGCGATACCAGCCGCGCGTGATGGTCGCGCCGGCTTCGATGGTGCCGATCGCGGCCATCACCGCGTATTTGGTATCGTTGCACCAGGTGAAGCCGCGGCCCTCCGGGTTGCGCGCGCCGTCGAGCAGCGCGGCGAAGAAGTCCGGGCCGGTCGCGGCGTCGGCCGGCAGCTTGTGGTCGGCGATGAATTTCGCGATGGCGCTTTGGGTCTTCGCGCCTTGCACGCCGTCGATCGGGTGGGCGTCGTAACCGGCGATCACCAGCAGCCGCTGGATGCCGGCCAGCCGCGCCTGATCATCGTCGTAGTCGGCTTCCTCGGCGAGGTTGATCGCCGGGCCCTTTGGCGAATCCGACGGCCGCGCCGGCGAGAAGCGCGCCTGCTGGCTCAGGGGGCAATTGCGCGCGTCCGCGATTTCGAAGGTGCCGTCGCGAATGCAGAAATCGGCATTGCCGTTCTGCGGCAGCGGCGCCGAGCCGTAGACCGGCGGCGTGCGGGTGTTGATATAGACCATCTCGGCGTCGAGCGCGCCGTCGACGACCTGTTTGCATTGGCCGGGATCGATCGCGAACCAGCCGCGCGTCGTGACGGTGGCGCGCTTCTCCAGGCCGATGGCGGCGTCCATGCGGTAGCTGGTGCGGTTGCACAGCGTCAGTTCGGCGCGCGCGGGCAGGGCAGACGCCGCAAGCGCCGCGACGATGACGAGGCTGGAGAGACGAATCATGCGGGCATCGTATCGGATGGCGCGCGCCAGCGCGTCATCACCGATGCATCAGCGTGCCGGCGCCGTGGTCGGTCAAAAGTTCGAGCAGCACGGCGTGCGGAACCTTGCCGTCCATGATGACCACGCCTTCGACGCCCTGGTCGAGCGCATAGATGCAGGTCTCGACTTTCGGGATCATGCCGCCCGAGATCGTGCCGTCGGCAATGAGGCGGC
>CAITEM010000529.1 GCA_903891395.1 uncultured Hyphomicrobiales bacterium
AACATGGAAATGTTCGAGAAGACCTTCGCCATGTTCGCACCGCCCTTCGCCCGCGGCGGCAAGCCCGCGACGCCCGGCGATAAACCGGCGGCGTCCGCCGGCGGCGACATGGACGAGCTGAAGCAGCAACTCGACGAGATGCAGAAGAAGCTCGACAAGCTCGGCGGCGCGAAGGAATAGCGCGGAACTGGCGTCACCCGCAAAAGCGGGTGATCCAGCTCTTCACTGGCCCGTCATTCAAAGCAGACAAATGCGGTGCCCGCCGTCGCGGGCATGCACCTTGCGTTACGCTGTCGCGGCCTGTGTCGGCCCGCCGCGCCACGGCCGCTCGCTGCTCGCGAGACCGATGAGCGCGCCTTGCAGATAGTCGCAGTTCAGGTCGGCCAGCAGCGTGGCCGCCGCCTCGTCCTGCACCCATTCAGCGACGGCCTTCAAACCCAGCCGGTGTGACAGATCGATCATCGTATGCACGAAAGCGCGGTCGTCATCCGACTTCATGATGTTCTGCACGAAGGCGCCGTCGATCTTCACGATGTCGACGCCGAGTTTGCGCAAATTCCTGAACGACGTGTTGCCGGCGCCGAAGTCGTCGATGGCGATGCGGCAGCCGAGATCCTTCACGCGATTGACGAAACCGCGGGTGTCGTCGATGTTCTGGATGACCGCTGTCTCGGTGATTTCGACGATCAGCCGTTCGGCGACGCCGGGGCTCGCGCGCAGCAAAGCGCCCAAGCCGGTCCACCAATCCGGATCGATGGTCGAGGCCGGTGAGACATTGACGCTGGCGGTCAACGCCGGTGCGTCGGCGAGTTCGGCCACCACCAGTTCCAGCACGCGATAATCAAGCATGCGCACCAGGCCGAGCCGCTCGGCCACCGGAATGATTTCGTTAGCATGGCAGGCCGAGCCGTCGGCGCGATTGACCCGCATCAGGCATTCGTAGAACGCCGGATGGCGGCCCGCCGCCCCGACGACGGGCTCGAAAGCCAGCGTGATGCGCCGCTCGTTGAGCGCGGTCACGATCTCGTCGGTGGCGCGCACGCTTTCGCGGCGCAGCGCGTCACGCTCGACATTGGGACGGTAGGCGGCGAACGAGCCGTTACGCTTGGACCGCGCGGCATGCAGCGCGTCCTGCGTGCGGCTGAGAACCTCGGAAACGGTGCGCGCGTGACGCGGCGCGGTCACGCCGCCGATCGTGACGGTGACGGCAACAGGACCGGCCGGCGTCGTCACCGGTTCGTCGCGCACGCCGGCGAGCAGACGCTCGGCGGCGATGGTCAATTCGTCCGGCGTGCAACTGGTCAGCACCACGCCGAATTTGTTGCCGCTGAAGCGGCCGAGATGATCCTTGCCGCGCAGCCGCGCGCGGATGCCTTTGGCGACCTGCGCGATCACGCTCTCGGTGGTCTCGAATCCGTAGGATTCGTTGAGCTGGGCCAGATGGTCGATCGCGACCAGCATGAAGCCGCACGAGCCGCGGAATTTAATGGCTTCGTCCAGCGTCGCGCCCAGCACTTCGATCAGACGCGCGCGGTTGAGCTCGCCGGTGAGCGGATCGAAATTCGCAAGCTGGATCAATTTGGCTTCGCGCGCGTGGCGCTCGGTGATGACACGGATGACGCCGTGCGCGCGTTGCGGCTTGCCGTCGGTACCGGCGAACCAGCGGCCGATGTCTTCGACCCAGATTTTTTCATCGCCGCGCTTGAAGGCGTATTGGGCCTGATAGGTAACGCCGCTGCCGCTGTCGGTGACGCCGGGCAAATTGACCGCGTCCAGGCGCGACTGGCCGCCAGCCGCATCCGTGCGCAGCGCATAGGCCTTGCCGCTGGCGATCTCACTCAAATCGGCGGCGCCCAGCACCGCGGCGGCATTGCCGCTCCAGGTTAACGCGTCGGTATCGAGCCGCCATTCGTAGGCAGCCTCGCCGATAGAGTTAAGAATGTCGGCCGCGTCAGGGACGCCGGCTGTCGTTTCGTTACGGGTCACGCTCGCCTCTTTTTGGAACGCGGCGCCGGCTCAGGCGTTCACTTCGATCGGTGGATACCGCCGAAGAATCTACGTGGGAAACACTAAACAATCGAAAACCCGCCGCTTCATTGACGTTAATTACGTTTCCGGCGGGTGGTACGCGGCTTGCGAAGATCACGGAGACAACACTTCAGTTGTCGCGAATCGAGACAGGCACCTTAAATGCGCGTCGCCCAAACCGACAGAGCCGATTCACAGTTAACGGATTCCCGCAAATTCGTCGTGGAGAAAGAAATCGTTAGCGACGTTGCCGGCCGCGCACTCGTGGTCGTCGAACCGCAGCAGCACGCTGAAGAGCTGACGCCGACGCATTTCCGCGATGCCGAGTTTCTGGCGCAGTTGATCGCCACCAAGGATCAGCACCCGCAGACGCGCGTTCGCCGCCGTGCTGAACCGGCCGCCGCGATTGACGCCTACCGCGCCGTCGAGGCGATGACGGAATTCGACGCCGAATAAAACCGCTTAATAGCCCAGCGCCAGGCCGTCTTTGCGCGGCTCCGAGCCGCCGATCAGCACACCGCGATCCCAATCGATCTTGATGGTCTGCGCGCCGCCCCAGGGCTGGTCCGCCATCGCCACCGTATGTCCGCGCGCCTTGAGGCCGGCGATGGTCTCCGCTGGCGTGCCGCTTTCGACTACCGTCTGCTCGCCCTCGAAGAAGAAGCGCGGCGCGTCGATCGCCTCCTGCACGTCCATGCCGTAGTCGAGCATGTTCAGCACGATCTGGACGTGGCCCATCGGCTGATAATGCGCGCCCATGACGCCGAAACTCATGTCGCACCGGCCGTCGCGCATCGCCAGCGCCGGAATGATGGTGTGCATCGGCCGTTTATTGGGCCCAAAGAAATTCGGATGATCGGGATCGAGCGTGAAGCAGGCGCCGCGATTCGTCAGCATGATACCGGTCTTCTCGGTGCAGATGCCGAGGCCGAAGCTCGAATACAGCGAGTTGATGAACGACACCGCGGTGCGGTCGCGGTCGATCACCGTGAGATAGATGGTGTTGCTGCCGGGCGCAGGAGACACGGGGAGTTGCGCGCGCTTGTTCATGTCGATCAGCGCCGCCAGCTTCTTGCCGAACGGCTTGCCGATCAGATCGCCGACCGGCGTGCGCATATGGGCCAGGTCGGCAAGATGCGTGTCGCGCACGGCAAAGCCTAAGCGCGCCGCTTCCAGCACCAGATGGAAACGTTCGGGGCCGCGCGGATCGAGCGATTTCAAATCGAAGTTCTCGAGAATGTTGAGCATCACTAAGGCAGTGAGGCCCTGACCGTTCGGCGGGATCTCGACGAGATCGAGGCCGCGATAATTGGTCGAGATCGGCGTCACGACGTCGCCGCGATAATTTGCGTAGTCGTCCGGCGTCAGAAACGACCCGCGCGCGGCGACGGTCGCGGCCATGTCCTCGGCGATCTCGCCTTCGTACATCGCGCGGGCGCCTTTGGCGGCGAGCGTCTTCAGCGTTTGAGCCAGCGCCGGAAAGCGGATGACGTCGCCCTGTTTCGGCGCTTCGCCGTTGAACAGATAATGCTTCGAGGCACCGGCGTCGGGCCTGAGCTTGTTGGCGTTGCGCGCCCAGTCCCAGGCGACGCGCGCGGCAACCGGAAAACCACCCTCGGCGTATTTGATAGCCGCCTGCAGCGCGCGGTCGAGACCGAAGCGGCCGTGCGCCTTGAGCAGCGCCTCCCAGGCATCGAGCGCGCCCGGCACGGTGACGGCGTGGATGGAGGTGCCGATCTCCTTCAAACCCTGCGCGCGCAAGGCTTCGCCGGACGCCTTGGCGCCGGAGCGGCCGGAGCCGTTATAACCCCACACCGGCTTGCCGGGCTTCGACACCAGGCAATAGCAATCGCCGCCAATGCCGGTCATGTGCGGCTCGACCACGCAGAGCGTTGCGACCGCTGCCACCGCCGCATCGGCCGCGGTACCACCGGCGCGCAGCGCGTCGACCGCGGCAAGCGTGGCCAGAGGATGCGACGTCGCCGCCATGCCGTCGCAGGCAATGACGGGCGAGCGGCCGGGCATCTGGAAGTCGCGCATGATGATAAGACGTATGTTTAGGTGAAATCAGGAGATGTGCGGGATCGTGCCTTCGACGGTGAGGTCGCGCTGCGCCGAGCGCAAGGTGATCGCGAAGCCGCCCATCACGTCGATGAGGCTGATGACCAGAAGCAAAAAGAAGGTGCCGGAGGCGGCCTGCTTGACCAGCAGGAATTCGGCCATCATGGCAAGGAACAGCAGCAGCGACAGGCCGTGATCGACCACGGTACGAATGCCGATGCGAGTCGATTTCATCATCTCGCCGAACAGCAACACGATCGACAGCGTGATCAACATGTCGCCGGCCGACATCGACCAGTCGCCGCCGGACATCATGTGCACGGTGGTCAGCGCCCCGGTCCAGCTCACGCCGGGCATCAGGAACGCGATGATGTTGTAGATGGCGAAGGAAACCAGCAGCAGGGGAAAGCCAAGGATAAACATGTCCAGCTTTCCCTCACATACGGACGAAAACTTACGCTTCGGTCTTCGCCTTCAGAACCTGGCGGCCTTTGTACATGCCGGTCTTCAGGTCGATGTGGTGCGGACGGCGCAGCTCACCCGAGTCCTTGTCCTCGACATAGGTCGGCCGCTTGAGCGCGTCGGCGGAGCGGCGCATGCCGCGGCGCGACGGCGAGGTTTTTCGTTTTGGCACAGCCATGGAAAGGAACTCCCAGAAATCACGTCTTGTCGGTTGAAGCCGGGCTTATAGAGGAAGGTGCCGATGAAGGCTAGGGGCAAAACCTCGGCTTTTTGCGCCAAAACTAACGGTTTTGCCGCAGGCAGTTGGCCGCCTCCGGCGCGCGGGCGGCGCGGCCGACATAAAGCCCGGCCAGCCGTCGCATGCCCGAGCCCGGCTGTTTGGCGTCGCGGGTGACGGGGTTGGGCAGCATCGCCGCCATCAAAGCCGCCTGATAGGGCGTCAGATCCCGGGCCGCTTTGCCGAAAGCTCGACGGCTGCCGGCTTCGATGCCGAATTCGCCGTCCGGACCCCATTCGGCGATGTTGAGGTAGATTTCCAGGACCCGCCGCTTGGACAAGACCAAGTCGATCCATAGCGCCAGCGGGAATTCCAGACCTTTCCGGATGAAACTGCGGCCACCCCAGAGGAACAGGTTCTTGGCGACCTGCTGGGTGATGGTCGAGCCGCCGCGCATGCCGTCAAGGTCGTCGGCATCGGCGATGGCATCGCTGAGTTCCTTGAAATCGACGCCGTGATGGCTGCAAAACCGGCCGTCCTCGGCAATGATCACGGACAGGGCCAGCGCCGGGGAAATGCGGTCCAGCTTGACGAATTGGCGCTCGACCCGGCTGCCGGTCATGTTCCGCCACAGCATCACCGTGGAGGTGGGGTCGATGACGGCATAAAGCAGAGTCAGGACATATGGCAGGGCCAGCAGCACCAGCACGGCGAAAAGCACCGCCCGCAGCGGGCGCGCCACGCGGGGCAGCCGCAGGATGTCATAGGCGACCGTCAGCCGCTTGCCGGGACGATAATCGGGCCGGTACATGGGGCGAGTTTAACCGATCCCGGCGCGAATTGCGGACTGCCGCCGCTCAAGGCTAACAATGCCCCGCATGGACCCTGCGAACGACTTTGCCGCGCGCCTGAGCGCGACCGCCACCGAGACTGAAGCCTTGCTCGGCCGGCTGCTGGGCAACGCAGCCCTGCGCGGCGAGACCGCGCGGCCGGAACGGCTGCTTGCCGCCATGCGCCATG
The DNA here is from genome assembly GCA_903891395.1 of uncultured Hyphomicrobiales bacterium. Taxonomy (GTDB): domain Bacteria; phylum Pseudomonadota; class Alphaproteobacteria; order Rhizobiales; family Xanthobacteraceae; genus Pseudolabrys. The sequence continues at coordinate 5,789 of CAITEM010000529.1, forward strand.
CCGTGCTCGGCGGCGGCAAAAGGCTGCGGCCTTTTCTGCTGGTCGAGACCGCGGCGCTGTTCGGCGCCGGACGCGACGGCGCGTTGCTGGCGGGCGCGGCGCTTGAATGCCTGCACTGCTACTCGCTGGTGCATGACGACCTGCCGGCGATGGATGACGACGACCTCCGCCGTGGGCGGCCGACCGTACACAAGGCGTTCGACGACGCCACCGCGATCCTGGTTGGCGATGCGCTGCAGACTTTGGCCTTCGATATTCTGGCGCGGCCGGACGTGCATACCGATGCCAATGTGCGCATCGCGCTGGTGAGCGAACTGGCGCGCGCCTCGGGTGTCGGCGGCATGGCCGGCGGACAGATGCTTGACCTCGCCGCCGAAGGCCGCTTTGCGGCAAAGCGTACGCTGAGCGAAAACGAAATCATCACGCTCCAGGCGATGAAGACCGGCGCGCTCATCCGTTTCGCCTGCCGGGCCGGCGCGATTTTGGGCGAGGCCAAGGCGGACGCCCGTACCGGCATCGACCGCTACGGCGCGGCCATCGGCCAGGCGTTCCAGATCGCCGACGATCTGCTCGACGTCGAAGGCGACAGCACCACGCTTGGCAAAGCCGCCGGCAAGGACGCCGCCGCCGGCAAGGCCACCTTGGTATCGGCGCTCGGCGCCGCCGCCGCGCGCGCCAGGCTCGATGCGCTGATCGCGGAAGCGGACGCCGCGCTGGCGCCGTTCGGCGCCAAAGCCCATATACTGCGCGATGCCGCACGCTTCATCGTGCAGCGGCGAAGCTGATCGGAACGAACCATGGCCACCAAGACAAAAGCAAAGCCGGCGCCGACGAAGCCGCTGCCGATCCGCTTCGCCAAGCTGCACGCCAAGCTGATTGTCGCAATCATCGTAGGCCTTGGAATTGCGTTGCTGGCGCCGATTCACCTGCAAGCTTCTTCACGCGCTCTGACCGGCTGGGACATCGGCATCGTTGTCTACCTCATCCTGAGTTTTATCATGATGTGGCGGACCGACGTCGAGAGCATCCGCAAGCGCGCAGCCGAACAGGATGAAGGCGCCTTCGCCATCCTGATCCTTACGATCACCGCAACGGTCGCGAGTCTCGGCGCGATCGTGATCGAACTTGGCGGCATGAAGCAGGGCACGCCGGGCGAGACCGGCATTCATGTTCTTCTCGCCGTCTCGACCATTCTGCTGTCCTGGGCCTTCGTGCACACCATCTTCACGTTCAACTACGCGCATGAATACCATGGCACGCGCCGCGACGGCGCCATCGGCGGGCTGGTGTTTCCGCACGATTCCGAGCCCGACTACCGCGACTTTCTGTACTTCTCGCTGGTCATCGGCATGACCTCGCAGACGTCCGACGTGAATATTTGCAGCAAGGTGATCCGCCGCATGGCGGCGATGCACGGCGTGCTGTCGTTCTTCTATAATCTCACCGTGCTGGCGCTGACGGTGAACATGTTGTCCAACCTGATATGACCGCGATTGCGCAGACCATTCTGCTGATGATGGCGGTGCTGGCGGCCGTCGCCGTTGCCGCCAAGCGGCTGCATGTCGCGCCGTCGATCCTGCTGGTCGTTGCCGGTGTCGGCATGGCGCTCATTCCCGGCCTGCCACGCGTGGAGCTGGCACCCGAACTGGTGCTGCTGGTGATCCTGCCGCCGCTGATCTATTCGGCCGGCGTCGCCATGAGCTGGCGCGAATTTCGTTTCAATTTGCGCCCTATCGCGCTGCTCGCCTTCGGCGCCGTGGTGTTCACCACCGGCGCCATCGCCACGGCGGCGCATTACATTCTGCACTTCGACTGGGCCGTCGGCTTCGTGCTCGGCGCCATCATTGCACCCCCCGATGTGGTCGCGCCGCTAGCAATCGCGCGGCGGCTCGGCCTGCCCCGCCGCCTCGTCGTCATACTTGAAGGCGAAGGCCTCGCCAACGACGCCACCGCGCTGATCCTCTATCGCTTCGCCGTGGTCGCCGTGAGCCTCGGCACGTTCTCGCCGGCGCAGGCCTCCGGTACTTTCGCCGCCATCGTGGTCGGCGAGATTGTCTACGGCATCGCGATCGGCTGGCTCAGCCTGCGCCTGCGCAAATGGGCGCGCGAACCGCGCGTCGAAATCACGCTGTCCCTGATGACGCCCTATCTTGCCTATTGGGTGCCCGAGCATTTTGGCGGCTCCGGCGTCCTGGCGACGGTCGCCTGCGGGCTTTACGTCAGTTGGGTCGGACCGCGGCTGATTCCGTCGAGCACGCGGCTGCAAGGCATCTTCTTCTGGGATTTGATCGTCTATCTGATCGAAGGCTTCGTCTTCCTGCTGACCGGCTTGCAGGCGCGCACGTTGATCGAACAGGTCCATGCCTTTTCGATTCACGACCTGATGTATGCCACGCTGCTGACGACGGCGATCGCCATCGCGGCGCGCTTCATCTGGGTTTTTCCCGTGACCTACGTACCGCGCTGGATCAACCCGGCTTTGGCCAAGCGCGATCCGTCGCCGCCGTGGCAATTTCCGTTCCTGCTCGGCTTCACCGGCGTCCGCGGCGTCGTCTCGCTCGCGGCGGCCTTGGCCATTCCCTATACCGTCGCCAGCGGCGCGGCGTTTCCGCACCGCGACCAGATTTTGTTCATCACCTTCGGCGTCATCGTCATCACGCTGGTGGGGCAAGGCATGATGCTGCCTTTCGTCGTGCAATGGCTCGGCCTGACCAAGCTCGGCAGGAAGGAGCACGCCGACGAGATCAAGGACGAGTTGCACGCGCGTCAGGCCGCGTTGAAAGAGGTCAAGAAGCGGCTCGAAGAGGCCGTCAAAGAACACGCGCTGCCGGACGAGGCCGCAGACCATCTGCGCACGCGCAATCAGAGCCGCCTGCAGGTGCTGCCGACGAATTTGACCGAAGGTCTCGATCAGATGCGCAAAACGGCGGCGCTGAAACTCGAGCTGATCGCCGCCGAGCGCGATTTCATTTATCAGTTGCTGCGCGACGGCAAGATTACCGACGAAGCGCGCCGCCGCATCGAGTACGAACTCGATCTCGAAGAAGCCGGCGTCGCCAATCGCGGCACAGATGGCGGCGGGTGGATATAGCTAGTTCCGCGCGACAAACGTCACGTTCACCGTCTTGGTGACGTCGTAGCCTTTCAACTCCGGCGGCTTTGCCGCGGGGTTTTTCGCATAGGTGATACGGAGATCGGTGTTCGACAGCCATTCGATCTTCGGCAGCGCGTGGTCGGCGGCGCAGGGCGCGCCGTACACCAGATAGGCCTTGTCGCGCTCGGCGAATTCGTCCGGGTAGACGCCGAGGACGACGGCGATGCCGTCGACGCAGAACGGCGGGTCGCCGGCGCGCGTCACCGTGATCTTGACCGCCTTGTATTTGGTGTCCGGTGCCGGAAACGCCGTAAAGGACTTCTCGGCCGGAACGACGGTGAACGCAAGGTACAGCGACGCCGCCCCCAGGATCGCGACGACGGCGAAGAAGCCGATGATAAACGGCTTGGGTCTCACTCGGCCGCCTTGGCGCCGGCGCCGAAGCGGCGCTCGATATAATCGATCACCATCGCCTTGAAGTCCGTCGTCAGCGTCGGGCCGCGCAAGGTCGCGACCTTCTTGCCATCGACGAAGACCGGCGCGGTCGGCGTTTCGCCGGTGCCGGGCAGCGAGATACCGATATCGGCGTGCTTGCTCTCGCCCGGGCCGTTGACGATGCAGCCCATGACCGCGACGTTGAGCGTCTCGACGCCGGGATAACGCAGCTTCCATTCCGGCATCGAAGTGCGGATGAAACCTTGAATGTCGGAGGCCAGCTCCTGGAACGTGGTCGACGTAGTGCGGCCGCAGCCGGGGCACGCCGCAACCAAAGGCACGAAGGTGCGCAGGCCCATGGTCTGCAGCAATTCCTGCGCAACCTGGACTTCGAGCGTGCGGTCGCCGTTCGGCTCAGGCGTCAGCGAGACGCGCACCGTGTCGCCGATGCCCTGCTGCAGCAGCACGCCCATCGCGGCACTGGAGGCGACGATGCCTTTCGAACCCATGCCGGCTTCGGTAAGGCCGAGGTGCAGCGCATAGTCGGAGCGGCGCGCCAGTTCGACGTAGACGGCGATGAGATCCTGTACCGCCGAGACTTTGGCTGACAGGATGATGCGATTCTTCGCCAGGCCGATTTCTTCGGCGCGCGCGGCCGACAACAGCGCCGACTGCACCATGGCTTCGTGCGTAACTTCGCGGGCGCCGCGCGGCGTCGCCGACGCCGAGTTCTCATCCATCAGTTTGGTAAGCAGTTCCTGATCGAGCGAGCCCCAGTTGACGCCGATGCGCACTGGCTTGCCGTGCTTGATCGCCATCTCGACGATCTGGGTAAACTGCGGGTCGCGCTTGTTCTTGAAGCCGACATTGCCGGGATTGATGCGATATTTGTCGAGCGCCTCGGCGCACCCCGGGTAATTCGTCAGCAGCGTGTGGCCGTTGTAGTGAAAGTCGCCGACGATCGGCACACGCACGTTCATCTGCGCCAGCCGGTCGCGGATTTTCGGCACCGCGGCGGCGGCCTCGTCGCGGTCGACGGTGATGCGCACCATTTCGGAGCCGGCGCGCGCCAGGGCCGCGACCTGGGCGGTGGTGGCCGAGACGTCGGCGGTGTCGGTGTTGGTCATCGACTGCACGACGACCGGCGCGCCGCCGCCGACGCGGACATGGCCCACCAGGACCGGCACGGTCTTGCG
>CAITEM010000530.1 GCA_903891395.1 uncultured Hyphomicrobiales bacterium
AATTGCCTTGGTTCACCGGCGCGTCGATCTGGATGAAGTCGTCATAGGCGCTGGCGCCGATATCACGGCCGCGCGCCGACACGATGCCGGCGGTAACCGTGCCGCCGAGGCCGAACGGATTGCCGACCGCAATCACCCAGTCGCCGATGCGCGGCGTGCCGTCGGACAGTTTGACGTACGGGAACGAGCCGCCTTCGACCTTGATCAGCGCGAGATCGCTGCGCGGATCGGTGCCGATGACTTTTGCGTTGTGTGTCTTGCCGTCGTCAGTCGTGACCTCAACACTTTCGGCCTTCTCGACGACGTGATTGTTGGTCACAGCGTAACCGTCGGCGGAGATGAAGAAGCCCGAGCCCTGGCCCATGACGGTGCCATGGCCACCGCGGCCACGCGGCTGCATGCCGTCCGGACCGCCGCGGCCTTCAGGCATGCCAAAGCGCCGGAAGAATTCCTGCAAGCCCGGCGGAACGTTTTCCATGCCCGGCCCGCCCGCACCGTCGGTCTGCGTACTGCCGTCGAGCTTGACCCGCACCGACATAACGGCCGGTTTGACCTTCTCGACGATGTCGGCAAAGCCGATAGGCGCGGCCACCTTCTTGGCCTGCTCGGTCAGATTCTGCGCAGACGCCGCCGGATAACCCTGGAGGTTCAAGCCGGGGCCGACAACGAGCGCAGCAGCGCCGAGACTGGCGATAGTGGTCGCAAGGAGAATGACGCGGCGCGCGGACAGCACGCGCGATTTCTTCGGGGGAGCGGGAATGACGCTCGGGTTCATCGGGGAAATCTCCATCTCAATTCGGGGGACGCGAGTGCGCGTCGTTTCGAACCTGAAGATGGGGGGATGAGCCTTACAGCGTCCTGTCGGGGGGATTAAACTTCCGTAAGGTGGGTAAAACTAATAGTCTTTTTAAATCAATACTTTAATCGACATTGGCGGACGAAGGGCCCGTTAATGTCGAGAGCCGGCGCTGTTCGGCCTCGCTCAAGGCGGGCGGCGACGCGATCACAGCGCTGCGCCGCCGCGCCATCATGACCAGCGCAAACACACCGATCAGCAGCACGGCAGGCGACACGCCCCATAGCAGCAGCGTGTGCCATTCGAACCGCGGCTTGAGCAGTACGAATTCGCCGTAGCGCGACACCAGAAAATCGAGCACCTGCTTGTCGCTGTCGCCCAGCGTCAGCCGCTCGCGCACCAGAAGCCGCAGATCCTTGGCCAACGGCGCTTCGGAATCGTCAATCGATTGGTTCTGGCACACCATGCAACGCAGTTCGCGCGACAAATTACGCGCGCGAGATTCCAGCACCGGATCTTTCAGCATTTCGCTGGGCGTGACGGCGTGCGTAACGCCTGGAAGCGCCAGTGCGATCAGCAATGCGAGCTTTCCGAGCGCGCGCATCGCCCTATTCCGCCGGCTGCAGCACGGATTTCGTCGCCGGCTTCGGCGCGCCGATACGCAGGCGCCGGTCGGATAGCGACAATCCGCCACCGAGCATCATCACAACAGCACCAAGCCAGATCAGCAGCACCATCGGCTTGTGATAGAGCCGGACCGCGATCGAACCGTCATCGTTGGTATCGCCGAGCGACAGATAAAGCTGGCTGACACCCCGCGTCATCAAAGCCGCTTCGGTGGTCGTCGTGCCACGCGAGGCAAAACTGCGTTTCGACGGCTCCATCACGCCGATCGGCACGCCGCCACTGCGTACCGTGAACTTCGCCGCCAGTTCGCGGAAGTTCGGTCCGGCATGCTGCACCATGCCATCGAAGGTCAGATCGTAGCCGGCAAGCTCGACGGTCTGCGTTGGTTTGAGCGCGACGATGCGTTCGCTGGCCCACGTCTGGCAGACGATGCCGAACAGCGTTACTGCGATGCCGAAATGCGCCACTGCCGTACCCCAGGTGGAGCGCGGCAAGCCCGCCGCTCGCATGCGTGCAGTCGCCAGCGGCAACCGGAACAGTCCTGTGCGCTCGACGAGATCGGTCAGCGCGCCGGCCATCACAAACAGCGCCAAGCCGATGCCGAACGGCGCCAGCGCCGACGACATGCCGGTGACGACAAACGTCACGGCAATGGCCAGCAGCGCCGCGGCGAAGGCGGCCATCAGTCGTTGTGCCACGCCAAGGACGTCGCCCCGTTTCCACGCCAGCAGCGGGCCGAACGGCATCGCAAACATCAACGGGATAAACAGCGGCGCAAAGGTCAGATTGAAGAACGGCGCGCCGACAGAAATCTTTTCATCGGTTAAGGCTTCCAGCGCCAGTGGATACAGCGTACCGACGAACACTGTCAGGCAGGCCGTCGTCAGGAACAGGTTGTTGAACACCAGCGCGCCTTCGCGCGATACCGGCGCGAACAGGCCGCCTTGCTTGAGCATCGGCGCGCGCCAGGCAAACAGCGTCAGGCCGCCACCGATGAACAGCACGAGAATCGCCAAGATGAACACGCCGCGTTTGGGATCGCTGGCGAAAGTGTGCACCGAGGTCAGCACCCCAGAGCGCACCAGGAAGGTGCCGATCAGCGACAGCGAGAACGCCAGAATCGCCAGCAACAGTGTCCAGATTTTCAGCGCGTTGCGCTTTTCCATCACCACAGCGGAATGCAGCAGCGCGGTGCCGGCGAGCCACGGCATCAGCGATGCATTCTCCACCGGGTCCCAGAACCAGAAGCCGCCCCAGCCGAGTTCGTAATAGGCCCAGTACGACCCCATGGCGATGCCGACGGTAAGGCACATCCACGCGGCGAGCGTCCACGGCCGCACCCAGCGCGCCCAGGCGGCGTCGATGCGGCCTTCGATCAACGCGGCGATGGCGAACGAGAATGCGATCGAGAAACCGACATAGCCGAGATAAAGCAGCGGCGGATGGATCGCCAGGCCGATGTCCTGCAGGATCGGATTGAGGTCGCGACCCTCGAGCGGTGCCTGTGCCAGGCGCAGGAACGGGTTCGATGTCAGCAGAATGAAATGGTAGAATGCGCAGGCGATCCAGTATTGCACCGCCAGCACATTGGCTTTCAACGTCTCGGGAAGATTGTTGCCGAACAGCGCTACCAGCGCGCCGAAAAGCGACAGGATCAGCACCCACAGCAGCATCGAGCCTTCGTGGTTTCCCCATACGCTGGTCACCTTGTAGATCAGCGGCATCTGTGAATGCGAATTCTCGAAGACGCTGGACACCGAGAAGTCCGACGTGACGTAACAGGCGGTCAGCGCCAGAAACGAGACCGCGACGAACACGAATTGCATCGACGCCGTTGACGAGCCGAGCCGCATCAGCGCGGTATCATGCCAGCGCGCACCGGCTAACGGCACGATCGCCTGGACCAGACCAAGCGCCAGCGCCAGCACCAATGCGTAATGACCGAGTTCCGGGATCATTTCGGCTTGTCTCCGGCCGGCATCGAACCCTGCGTTTCGCCTTCTTGCCAGCGGCCGGTCTTCTTCAAGGCGTCGACCACTTCGCGCGGCATATAGCGCTCATCATGCTTGGCGAGCACGGTGTCGGCAACAAAAATGCCGCTGGGTTCAAGCTTGCCCTCGGCAACGACGCCCTGCCCCTCGCGGAACAAGTCCGGCACGATGCCCTGGTAGCGCACCGGGACTTCGCTCTTGCCGTCGGTGACGTCGAAACGGATCTGCAGATTGTCGCCGCGTTGCAGGCTGCCCGGCTTGACCAGCCCGCCGACGCGCATGCGCGTGCCCGGTCCGGGATGTTTCTCGGCGATGTCGGTCGGCGAGTTAAAGAACACGATGGAATCGCGCAACGCGCTCAGCACCAGCGCAGCCGCGATCGCCAGCACGCCGAGGCTGGAGCCGATCAGAATGAGGCGGCGTTGCTTGCGGTTCATCACCGGACGTCCTGTTTCAGGCGTCGTTTAGCACCAAATCGTCCGCCCGCAAGGGTCGCGATGATCGAGGTCGAATCGTGGCCGCCGCAGCGAAAGCCGGCGTTTTATCGGCCTAACCGGTCTTGCGCATCGACCCGGCGGCGACCTGTGCCGCTTTGTCCATCAGCGCCGCGTAGTCCTTGCCGAACACCTTGGTGCACAGGCGCACAGCGGCATCGACCTGGGATTGCCGGAAGGCGCGGTCGACCGCACCTGCGTGGCGCACGCCGTCGAGCAGCGCCGGCATGTCCTGATCGAGATATTTCTGGAGTTCGGAGAAGGTCCGCTGGGTCATTTCACTGACGGCAAGCTCGTTGGCGAACTGCCGGCACGCGACGACGAATCCGACCAGCGCCTCGGCCTCGCTTACTTCACCAGGATCGAGCGCCGCATTGGGCCGGATCTCGGCGGAAGGGCGCGGCCGCAGCAGGCTGCGGACCCGGCCCGGCATGGATTCGATTTCGGAACGCAGCAGATCCGCGAGACTCGCGCGGATGGCCCCGAGCGAACGGCCCCAGGTACTTGCAATCGGCAGGTCCAGTTCGGTGCGGAGACCTCGCGCACTGTCGTGGATAGTCTTGAGCAAGGCGGCAACCGCGACGCCGCTACCGCTGCGCAACTCATCGGCCAATTCGCGCACCATGCGTTCGAGATCGGCAAGGACCACCGTGACCGTCACCCGGTATTGCGTCTCGGCGACGCGCGCCGCAGTGTCGCTGCCGGCCGCTTTGGTGCCCAAACGGACTAACTGCCAAGGCGCGGCCAGCCGGTCCCGCACGAGCAGCAGCGCATACAGAAATAGGTTGCGGTCGGCAGTCTCGACGGCGTCGATCATCGCCTTGCACTCGTCCAGTTGCCCACCCGCTAAATCGCCGATCCTCAGCGGTAAACGCGCGGCGAAGTCCGCCAGCCTGTCGCGACCCCGCAACACGCAGCGCACTGTGTTGACGTCTTCCTCGGAGCGCGGCGTGCCGACTTGCGACAGAAGACGGCGGTGTGCCCTCTCGTCCGTCAGCGCGGTTTCGAAGCGAGCGTCGAACGCGGCAACGGTCCGGTCCTGGAACTTGCGGGTGATGAATTCGGCCTTTGCCGCGTCGTTTGCCAGCAACGCCGCGCTCACGTCATCGGCCAATACCTTGGCGTCGACCGGCAGCAGATCGCGGCGGATCCAGGTCCACAACGGCTCAAGCGAGCCACGGGATATACGGCCTGGATGCGTGTGATCGCTTCGGTCATCGACCAGAAACGGTTCGAGCGGTTTGAAGAACAGCCGGGCGGCATTGCCGATACGGGACGGACCGTCGCGCTGCTCGCGGGTCACCCGCCGCAACTCTTGCAACACGAGGTCGGCACCGGCGATATCTTCCCCGCGCAATACGCAGCGCTCGAGCTCGCCGATTAGCAATAGACGCGATTGAGCCGGCAATTCACGCAGGAATTGCCGAAGCCGTTCGACCGTGTCGGCCCCCGCCATCGCCGGCTTTCAATCCACTGTTAAGCCCAGTGGATTCCTAGCGCCGCCGTCGTTAATAACCGATTAAGCATAATGACACGTTTTTAACAGTGTCGGGTTTAGCCAACGGAAGACCAGGTGCCGTCCGGGTTTCGGCAGGCGGTGCTGCGGACGGTTTGCGGCCGGTTGTCCAGATAGATGGTGTGGGTGAAAGAACGGCAGGTCCGATCGGTATCCTGATAGGCGGGCCCCGGAACGATGGTGCCGTAACGCCCTGAATCCGGATTCTTCCACGATACCGGAGCGCCCGCTTGACCGCGGTCGAGCGCCTGCATCTGCGCCTCGTAGGCGCGACGCTTGTCCTCATCGTCCATGGACGCGCCGATCCGGTTGCCGATCAGACCGCCGAGCAAGCCACCGACCGCGGCGCCCGCCAGCCGGTTGCCGGTACCGCCGCCGGCGACCGCGGCGCCGACCAGCGCGCCGCCACCGGCGCCGAGCAACGTACCGGAATTCTCGCGCGGCCCGGGTCCGCTTCCGTCCGGGCTGCCGGCGCACGCGGCCAGCGACAGACCGAACGCCGCAATGGCGATGAGCTTGGACGCGGACATAAAGACCCCCGGACATCGGCCGATGAGCCGCACCGTGCGGGGCGGCGGACGCAACACCCTATCGAAAGGCCACCATTTGGGCAAAATCGGGGCCTTTGGCGCAACCAACCCGGAACTTCGACGTTGTTCAGCGGCTCATGGGGACCGCGGGAGGCAGGGGTGCTGAAGTCCTATCGGATCGAAAACGGCGATCTCACAGAAATAGAAGCGGCCACGGACCGCGCCGGTCTGGAACAGGCGCAATGGATCGATCTCTGCGACGCCACAGATAACGAGAAGTCACTGGTCGAGGACACGCTCGGCATCGAGGTCAACCCGGTCAACGACTACGAGCCGTTCCAGGTCTCCACTCAGTTCAGCGCCAACGATCGTCAGGTCACGTTGACCGGATTGCTGCTGACGCTACGCGACGACAACGATCCCCATCTGCTTAAGATCACTTTCATTCGCACCAAGGACACCTTGGTGACGGTGACCGACGGCAAAGCCGCCGGTCTCACCTCACTGCTCAAGGAGTGCGAAGCCGGCTTCCCCCGGCGACCGGGACACGACGATGTTTTCGTCGGCCTGCTCGACATGATCGTCGATCATACCGACAATATTCTCGACAAAGTCGGCCACGATCTCGACGGCATCAACAGCCGGGTGTTCCAGCACCACACCACTGAGCAGCGGCGGCGCCGCCTGCAAGCCTCGCCTCGCTTACGCAACCGCCAGCTCGAACGCGTCCTGACCGACCTTGGCCCGACCCGTGAAGTGCTCGTCAAGCTACGGCGCAGTGTCTTGAGTTTCCGCCGCATGATTGACTTTTTGCGTGAACAAGAAGTGCCGAAGTCTCTGTTGACCAAGATCGAAGACTTCGAACGCGATCTGGCCTCGATCGCGGAAGCCGAATCCGACCTTTCCAACACTGCCGGCTTCCTGCTCGATGGCATCGTCGGCTTCATCGGCTTGTTGCAGAATAAAGTGATGAACGTGCTCACTTTGGTCGGCATCATCCTGACGCCGCCAATGGTGATTGCCGGCATTTACGGCATGAATTTCAAAATCATGCCGGAATTGAACTGGGTTTACGGCTATCCGTTCGCGCTCGGCCTGATGGTGGTGACAACCGCCGGGCTTTATCTGTTCGTGCGCTGGCGCGGACTTTAGCGCTGCATCTCATGCGGCCGGCAGCACCAGTTCGGCACGCAAGCCGCCGATCGGCGCGGTGCCCAGCGTGAGGCTGCCGCCATAGAGCGCCGCGAGATCGACGACAATCGAGAGGCCGAGGCCCGAACCAGGAATGGTCTGGTCCAGCCGCTGCCCGCGTTTGGCAACCTGGGCACGCTCTGACGGAGATAGTCCACGGCCATCGTCGTCCACCACCAGATGCACGACTTGGCCCCCATTGGCAGCGCGTTCGCACACCACCTCTATCGTCACCCGCGACGATGCCCACTTGCAGGCATTGTCGACCAGGTTGCCGACCATTTCCTCGAGATCGGGCCGCTCGCCGCGAAAGCGCGCCTTATCGTCGGCATGCACTTCGATGGTTAGAGCCTTGTCGCGGTGGATTTTCTCCATGGTGCGCGCCAACGCCGTCACCACCGGCGCGACGTCGGCGACCGACCCCACGACCGTCAGGCGCGCCGCCAGCCGTGCCCGTTCGAGATGCCGCGCAACTTGATCGCGCATGATATCGGCCTGCTCAAGAATCTTGAGCGCGAACGCATCGTTGCCGCGCGCGGCCGCTTCATTTTGCATCACCGACAGCGGCGTCTTGAGCGCATGCGCCAGATTACCGACGTGCGTCCGCGCACGTTCGACAATTTCCTTGTTGGCATCGATCAGCGCATTGGTCTCGCGCGCCAGCGGCGCGATTTCCTCGGGAAAAGAGCCGGCCAGGCGCTCGGCCGAGCCGGAGCGAATAGCGATAAGGCTGTCGCTGATACGCTTGAGCGGCGCCAGGCCGAAACGCACCTGAAACATCGTCGTCAGCAGCAGCACGGCCGCCAGAATTGCAAAGGTAATAATCAGCGCTTGGTCGAACGAGCGCGTCTCGTCGGCGATTTCGGCGGAATCGCCGGCCACTGCGACCAGATAATGGCCCTCGTCGCCGAGGTCGATGTTGCGCTCGATCAGCCGCAATCTTTGGTCTTCGGGCCCCGCGACATAGCCCTGGCGCGAGCCGTCGGCACCGGGGGCGACGACGGAGCTTTCCAGATGCGGCAAGCCGCCGTCCCACAGCGAACGGGAGGCGCGCAGATCGGACTTGCCCGGATCGACCCGTGTGATCTGCCAGTACCAGCCCGACAGCGGCAATTCGAACAGCGGTTCGCCCAGCGAAGGCGGATTCTTTTCGTTCACATCGTCGGGCGCCGCAACGTCGGCGACCAGCGTGCGCAAATAGACGCCGAGCCGGCGGTCGAAGGCGCGTTCGACACCTTGCCGGTACAGCGACGACAGCACCACACCGGTAATAAGGAGAATGACGACGGCCCAGGCGGTGGCCGAAACAAACAGGCGCAGCGCGAGGGAATTGGCGCGCATGAAGCTCACGTACCCGGCGAAGCCAGCAAATAGCCAAGTCCGCGCACGGTCTGGATGATGTCGACACCGAGCTTCTTGCGGATACGGCCGACGAAGACCTCAATGGTATTGGAGTCGCGGTCGAAGTCCTGGTCGTAGAGATGTTCGACCAGTTCGGTCCGCGAGACCACGCGGCCGGTGTGATGCATCAGATAAGCCAGCAGACGGTATTCGTGACTGGTCAGCTTGACTGGATTGCCGTCAACCGCAACGCGCCCGGTCCGTGAATCGAGCCGCACCGGTCCGCATTCAAACTCGCTCTTGGCGTGGCCGACGGAGCGGCGCAGCAGCGCACGCACACGGGCCAGAATCTCCTCAAGATGGAACGGCTTCGCCACATAGTCGTCGGCGCCGGCGTCGAAGCCCTGCACCTTGTCGCTCCAGCGGTCACGCGCTGTCAGCATCAGCACCGGCATGATCTTGCCGGCGCGGCGCCAGGCCTCCAGCACTGAAATTCCATCCATCTTGGGAAGACCGATGTCGAGGATCACAGCGTCGTAAGGCTCGGACTCGCCGAGGAAGTGCCCCTCTTCGCCGTCGAAGGCGCGATCGACGACATATCCGGCATCGGTCAAAGCCGTGGTAAGCTGGCGATTGAGATCGGGGTCGTCTTCGACGACAAGAAGGCGCAAGGGCGTAAAACTCCGCTAGCGGCTGGCCGGCTCGCCATTGCCGGCGTCGATATTGACGCTGATCACTTTGCCACTCTGGCCGAGCAGAGTCAGCACATAGACGAATGTTTCGTCGTGCCGGCACAGCCTCGCCCGCACCACCTCGCCGCGATGGCCTTGATTGCGCAGCAACTTCACGGCTTGGACCAACGGGATGGCTTTATTGGCAGCCACAGAGGCCCGCTGTTCAGCCCGGGTCAAGCAACTTTGTTCCGGCGGACCGGCGGCCAAGGCTTGCGACGCAACGGGCGCGCCCGACAGCAGGCCGAATAGTAAGAGAGTCGGTATTAGTCGGGAAACCGGCATGGAGGAATGTTTAGGCGCGCGCCGGTGAACGTGGGGTGAACGTCATTTCTCGAAGCCGGAAAACGTCGCAAAGGCGTCGAGCGGCTCGCGCGGGGAACGCCAGCCGTTAATCGGGGCATCGGGGTCTTCGTATCCGACGGCCATGCCCGAATAGACCATAAGATGTTCGGGGAGTTCCAGGAAGTCGCGGACCGTGCGGTGAAAAGACACCCAAGCCTGCTGCGGACAAGTGTGCAGCCCGCGGCCCCGCGCCAGCAAGGCGACCGTCTGGAGATAGCCGCCGATATCGGCCCATTGCGCCGGGCCGTGGGCCTTCTCGCGCGCAAAGAACAGCGCTACGGGCGCACCGAAGAATTCGTAGTTGCGCGCGTATTGCCGGTAACGTGCCGGTTTGTCCTCGCGCGGCACATCGATCGACCGGTACAGTCGCTCGCCGACGTCGAACGACCGCGTACGGTAGGGTTCGCCCATGGGCTGGGGATAAATCGTATAGTCGACACCCTCGCCTTTCGGCAGTTCGGTCGCCATGCGCGGCGCCAGCCGGGCTTTGAGTTCCTCGACTCTCTTTCCCGCGATGGCATAGACACGCCACGGCTGCATATTGCCGGCCGATGGGGCCCGCGCAGCGCGTTCGACGATGTCTCTGATGACTGTTTCGGGCACCGGCGTTGGCAGAAATGCCCGGCAAGAGTAGCGGGACGCAACGGCCTCTTTCACATCCATCGGACTCTCCAAGGAATTATGGAGAGTGTGACGGCCAACGACCGCGGTGCCAAGTTATTTGCGTGACAGAATCCGCGCCACCTTCTCGATCGAGCGCCCGCCAAAATAGGCCGTGAGCACAATCGTCGCCCATCGTGCCACATCGCCGGAAAGCGCGTCAGTCGTTCCAAGGCCAAAGACCTGACGCCACTTGGCAAGCTCGTCGAGCCACGCGGCCGAGAATTGCGGCCCGCGCAGACTTTCGTAATTGTCCGCTGAAAACACCTGCGCCACCGCGCCGTTCTGCCATTCCAGCCGGCCGCGCGACGAGGTCCACAGCGGCCGCTCGTCGGCACGATGAATGGCAAGCAGGCCGGAGACGCCCTCGACCATCACCTCGCGGACCTCGCGCTCGGTCTCGCCGATCAAGGCGATGCGGGCACGCTTGTCGGCTGCGGCGATGCCGCGCACCCATTCGGCGCCGGCGCGGGTCTTGCCCGCGCCCCGTCCGCCGAGAATGAGCCAGGTCGTCCAGTCGGCGCCGCTGTTGGCGCGGTCGGGCGGACGTTGATGATCGTGCGCCAGCGCGCTGAAGTCGGCGCCCGTCGCTTCATTCCAGTTCGGCCTCTGATCGAGCAGAAATTCCACCAGTGCCAAGTCGTCGAGTTTCGATAAATCCTCGAATGCGGCGCGCAAGCTCGTAACGGAATTCGTCCATGTCGAGGGGAACGGGGTCGTCGTCGGCTTCATCGGGTGGCGTCACTCCATCGGGACTGTTGAGCGCGGCGATATCGCGCAGCGATCGGGAGATGCTGGCGAGCGTGCGGGCACAATGATCGTTTTGAACCTGGTCGCCTGGCTTGATATTGCCGACAACGCGCTGAACGGCGTCGAGCGCGTCCCGCGTCGCGGCCATGATATGTTGCGCGAGCGCGTTGCGCTGCTGCGGCGATAGCGGCTCGTTACTGGCAGCGAGCGGCGCGCGCGGCAGGTCCGCTGATGGCGTCAAGAGTTTTGCCACCGCGGACCCGGTGAGCGAACGGGCAAATTCCGACGTCCCCGCATGGCACTTGCGACGGCGCCAGCCGTGGTTGTGCACGCGGCGATAAAACGACGCACCGGCCAGCCCCATCATCGCCCGGATGTCTTCGACCGGCGCGAGCGTTTCCTCGTAGAGACGCCGCGCCTCGGTCATGACTTCCGGCGCTATATATTTCTCCCGCATCATGGCGAACCTCCCGCCCATAAAAAAAGCGCCGGAAAAACCGGCGCTTGTTGCTCTGTCGTATTTATCCGCGGCGCATGCGCGCCTCGCTTAGTGCGTCGATAGCAGCGCAATCAAGATCAGCGCCATGATGGCGACAATCAGCAGTCCCTGCGCGAGGCGTGTCTTGGCGCGAAAAGGGTCGGGTAAATCCTGCGGTTGTGGCATCCCGGCACCCTCGCGTTTTTAGCGAGGTTGCTCAAGTGAAAAACCAGACCCGTGCCCTAGTTCTTTCGCGATAACGCCGAGCC
>CAITEM010000531.1 GCA_903891395.1 uncultured Hyphomicrobiales bacterium
CGAGGCGAACTCGTCGTCGGTGATGCCGTCGCCGCCCATCAGCGGCGCCTTGACGCCCTGGTCGCGCATCTGGCGCACGATCAGACCGCCTTCGGTGTAGAGGCCGCCCCAATAGACGAGGTCGGCGCCCGACTGCTTGATCTTCGACACCAGCGCCGAATAGTCCTTCTCGCCGGTGTTGACGCCTTCGTAGAGCACTTCCTTGACGCCGCCTTTGTTCATCGCCTTCTTGGTTTCGTCGGCGAGGCCTTTGCCGTAGGTGGTCTTGTCGTGAACCACGGCGATCTTCTTGCCCTTGAAATGTTTGACGATGTACTCGCCGGCGACCTTGCCCTGTTGATCGTCGCGGCCGCAGACGCGGAACGTGTTCCACATGTTGCGTTCGGTGAATGTCGGGTTGGTCGAGGCCGGTGTGATCTGCAGGATGCCGTTTTCCTGGTAGACGTCGGACGAGGGGATGCTGACGCCGGAATTGTAGTTGCCGACCACGAACTTGACGCCGTCGGCGGCAAATTTGTTGGC
This sequence comes from uncultured Hyphomicrobiales bacterium, assembly GCA_903891395.1. Taxonomy (GTDB): domain Bacteria; phylum Pseudomonadota; class Alphaproteobacteria; order Rhizobiales; family Xanthobacteraceae; genus Pseudolabrys. The sequence continues at coordinate 523 of CAITEM010000531.1, forward strand.
GATGGAGACGCCCTGCTTGGGATCGGAGACGTCGTCGCCATAGGACACGACGATCTTCTGCCCCATGATGCCGCCGGCCGCGTTGATATCGGCGGCGGCCTGGTCGACGCCGTTTTTCATCTGCGCGCCGGTCGCGGCGCTGGGGCCGGTGATCGGACCGGCGATGGCGAGCTTAACCTGCGCGGCGGCGGGCGCCGCCAGCGCAATCGCGGAGCCCAACGCCAGGCCGAGCGCAACAATCCTCTTCATCTGATTTTCCCTTCGCTTTGGAACCGGCAAATTCAATAGCCAATGCTACTTCACGATGGTCTTCTGCGCCAGCGCAGACGGCCGGCAGGTTCGTTGATCCAGCGATACTGCGTGACCATTTGCGTGGTGCGGGCGACCCGAAAGCCCAACAATCCGAAGGCGATGCAGACCACGGCATCGATGGCGTAATAATGGGCGGACAATAGGGTGCCGTCGAACAGGCTGAAGTGCAGGAAGCGCGCCGCGGCGCCGAGGATCAGGCTGTAGACGATGATCTGCCAGAATGGCCGCCAGGTCTCGGCGATGGCGCGGCCGGCGAGAAAGGCGGCGCCGCCGCCGAGCGCAACCGTGATCAGCAGAAAGACCCCGATCGAGTCCTCCTCGTAAAACAGCGCGGCGAAGGAGAAACCCGTGGCGGCTGCTTCGGTCTCGTTCATGCGCGGCCTCCTTCGAGATAGGCCTGCTTGATCTCCGGCCGCTCCAGTAATTCGGCGCCCGAGCCCGACAGCGTGATCAGCCCGTTGACCATGACATAACCGCGATGCGCGAGCTTGAGCGCGTGGTAGGCGTTCTGCTCGACCAGGAACACGGTGAGGCCATCGGTCTTGTTGAGCATGCGGATAGCGTCGAAGATCTGACGCACGATCAGCGGCGCCAGACCCAGCGATGGCTCGTCGAGCAGCAGCAGCCGCGGCCGCGCCATCAACGCGCGGGCGATTGCCAGCATCTGCTGCTCGCCGCCGGACAGCGTGCCGCCGCGTTGCCCGATGCGCTGCTTCAGGCGCGGGAACAGCGTCAGCACGCGTTCGAGGTCGGAAGCGAAGTGTGCGGGCTGGCCGGTGGTTGCGCCCATCTGCAGGTTTTCCAGCACCGTCATGCGCGAAAAGATACGGCGGCCTTCGGGCGCTTGCGCCAGTTTCAGCCGTGCAATCTCGTGGGTCGGCATCTGCGTGATATCGCGGCCGTCGAATTCAATGGTGCCCTCGCGGGCGCGGGGACTGCCGCAGATCGTCATCATCAGCGTCGACTTGCCGGCGCCGTTGGCGCCGATCAGCGTGACGATCTCGCCATCATTGACGTCCATGTCGACGCCCCTGAGCGCCTGGACACGGCCGTAGAACGTCTTGACGCCGCGGACGGAGAGCAGGGCGCTCATAGGCCGACCTCGGCGGCGACCTGTTCGACTTTATCTTCCGCGACGCCGAGATAGGCCGCGATCACTTTCGGATCGTTTCGTACGTCTTCGGGCGCGCCGTCGGAAATCTTGACGCCGTAATCGAGCACGATGAGGTGGTCCGAGATTTCCATCACCACCGACATGTCGTGTTCGATCAAGAGGATCGAAATGGCGTGTTCGTCGCGGATGGTCAGCAGCAGATCGTTGAGTTCGCCGCTCTCGCGCGGATTGAGGCCGGCGGCCGGCTCATCGAGGCAGAGCAGCACCGGGTCGGTGCACATGGCGCGTGCGATTTCTAGACGCCGCTGCGCGCCGTAGGGCAGGTCGCCGGCCGGGTCGTCGGCGCGCCCCAGCAGGCCGACGCGGTCGAGCCAGAGGCGCGCTTTGTCGACGGCGGCGCGCTCGGCCGCGGCATAAGACGGGAAACCAAGAATGCCGAGCAGCGTGTAGCCGGACGCCAGCATCAGCGCGTTGTGCTGCGCGACCAACAGGTTTTCCAGCACAGTCATGCCGGGGAACAGGCGGATGTTCTGAAAAGTGCGGGCGACGCGCGCTTGGTGCGTGACCAGGTAATCCGGCAGGCGCTCGAGCTGGAACAACTTGCCGTCGGCGCGCGACAGGCTGCGCTTGCCGCTCTCGGTCAGGGTGTCGAGTTCGCTCCAGATCGCCGCGTCGCCGTGGCGCAGGCCGAGGCGGCCCTCGCTTGGCTTGTAGAATCCGGTGATGCAGTTGAACACGGTGGTCTTGCCGGCGCCGTTGGGGCCGATCAGCGCCGTGATCTCGCCTTCCTGAGCCTCGAAGGACAGACTATCGACCGCGACGAGGCCGCCGAAGCGCATGGTGAGATGCTCGACCCGCAAGACCGTCATCAGCCATGACCTTCCTTGACGAGGTCGGAGGCGATGGCCTTGCGCTCCTTCAGGAACACTGAGGGCGCACGCGACGAAATCAGGCCGCGCGGGCGCAACACCATGATCAGCACCATGGCGAAGCCGAACAGCAGCATGCGATATTGTGTCGGGTCGAAGGTCTCGCCGAAAATCCGTTTGAGAAAATCCAGTTCGCGCATGATCTCGGTACCGCCGATCATGACGACGGCGGCGCAGGCCACGCCGATCTGGC
>CAITEM010000532.1 GCA_903891395.1 uncultured Hyphomicrobiales bacterium
GGACATCGTGAGCCGCGTGAAAGACACATTCGGCATGCCGACCTTCGCCTATCAGGTGTCCGGCGAATACGCGATGATCATGGCGGCGGCACAGAACGGCTGGCTGGACGGCGAGCGCGCCATGGTCGAAAGCCTCACCGCCTTCAAACGCGCCGGCGCCGACGGCGTCCTCACTTATTTCGCGCCGCGCGTGGCGGAAAAATTGAAATCCGAGAAATAATCTCCACGATGCGCCAGCCCCTCTCCGTTCATTCCCGCGCAAGCGGGAATCCAGGGTTACAATCGCGTGCCCTGCCGGCCGCCTTGGGTCCGCGCTTTCGCGGGAACGAGCGGCTTGGTGCAGGCGTCCTCCTCACATTGGAAGTTCGACATGGGTGAATTCGCAATTGGTCAAGGCGTGCCGCGCTTGGAAGATCCCAAGCTGGTGCAGGGCCAAGGCTACTTCATCGACGACGTCGTCTATGCCGGCATGGCCTATGGCGTCGTGCTGCGCTCGCCCTACGCTTACGCCAAAGTTCTGTCGATCGACACCACGGCGGCCAAGGCCGCGCCGGGTGTGCTGGAAGTGCTGACGTCGGCCGACGTGAAGGCCGCCGGTTACGGCGACCTGCCCGGCAATCCGGGCCTGAAGCGCCGCGGCGGCACGCCGATGCATTTGCCGCGTTATCCGGTACTGGCCGACGGCTACGTCCGCTGGGTCGGCGATTGCGTGGCCTTCGTCGTCGCCGAGACAGCGGCGCAAGCGCAGGACGCGCTCGAATTGGTCGAGGTCGAATATGAAGAACTGCCCGCGGTCACCTCGACCGAGGAAGCGGCCAAGCCCGGCGCGCCGCGCGTCCATGACCAGTTCGAAGACAATATCGCCTTCGTCGAGCTGATCGGCAACAAGGCCGCCGTCGACGCCGCTTTCGAGAAGGCCGCCCACGTCGTCAAGCATCGCTTCGTCATCAACCGCATCACCGCCGCCTGCATGGAGCCGCGCGGCGCGGTCGGCAACTTCAACCGCGGCAACGGCCGCTACACCATCCACTCGCCGCTGCAGCGCGCGCATACCTATCGTCAGGGTCTCGCCAAGACGCTGAAGGTGCCGGAGAGCAAGCTGCACGTCACCACCGGCGACGTCGGCGGCAGCTTCGGCATGAAGACGCCGGTGTTCAACGAGGCGCCGCTGGTGCTGCTGGCCTCGAAGCTGACCGGCCGCGCGGTGAAATGGCTGAGCACGCGCACCGAAGCCTTCCTGTCCGACGCGCAGGCGCGCGACAACGTCACCGACGCCGAACTCGCGCTCGACAAAGACGGCCATTTCCTCGCCATGCGTGTCACGACCATCGCCGCGATCGGCGCCTATCTTCAGACCAACATGCCGGCGTTTTTCCTCAACGCCGGCACGCTGGCCGGCACCTACCGCACGCCCGCGCTTTATGTCGACGTCAGCGGCGTCTTTACCAACACCAATCCCGTGCGCCCCTACCGCGGCAACGGCCGGCCGGAGTCGGCCTTCGTCATCGAGCGCATGGTCGATCTCGCCGCCGCCCAGCTCAAGATCGATCCGACCGAATTGCGGCGCCGTAATTACATCTCGCCGGACCAGATGCCGTTCAAGACCGGACTCACCTTCACGTATGATTGCGGCGAGTTCGAAAAGAGCATGAACATCGCGCTGAAGCTGGCCGATTACGACGGCCTGGCGCAGCGCAAGCGCGAGGCCCGCAAGCGCGGCAAGCTGCTCGGCTTCGGATTTTCCAGCACCATCGAGCGCGCCGCCTCGGCCGGTTCGGAAGGCGCGGAAATCCGCTTCGACCGCGGCGGCAGCGTCACCATGCTGTCCGGCTCGGTGACCGCCGGCCAGGGGCACGAAACCACGTTCAAGCAGGTGATCTGCGAAGAGCTTGGCATCGACCCGCACGAAGTTCACTACGTGCAGGGCGATACCGACGAAGTCTTTTTCGGCGAAGGCACCGGCGGTTCGCGCTCCGCCACGATGTCCGGCTCGGCATTCCAGATGGCCGCGCACAAGGTGATCGAGAAGGCGCGCAAAATCGCCGCGCATACCTTCAAGTTGCCTGTCGAAGACGTCAAGTTCGACCAAGGCGTATTTTCGTCGGCCAAGACCAACCGGACCATGACAATTCAGGAAGTTGCCATTGCCTCAGCCGACCAGGCGAAAATTCCGGAGGACCTGGAGCCCGGCCTGATCGCGCACGCGGTCTACAAGACGAACGCGCAGAACTTCCCCAACGGATGCCACGCCTGCGAACTCGAGATCGACATCGAGACCGGCGTGGTCGACATCGTGCGCTACAACGTCGTCGACGACGTCGGCACCGTGATCAATCCGAATTTGCTGCACGGCCAGATCCAGGGCGGCGTCGCCCAGGGCGCGGGGCAGGCCTTGCTGGAAGACATTCATTTCGACGCGGGTGGACAGATGGTGACGGCATCGTTCATGGATTACGCCATGCCGCGCGCCCGCCACCTGTGCGACATGCACGTCGAGTCCAACCCGGTGCCGACCAAGACCAACCCGCTCGGCACCAAAGGCGCCGGCGAAGCAGGCTGCGTCGGCGCCCTGCCCGCGGTGGTCAACGCGGTCGTCAATGCGCTGTCTGAATTCGGCGTCACACACATCGAAATGCCCGCCACATCCGAACGGATATGGCGGGCGATGCAGACGAAGCAGGCTCAGGCTGCCGAATAAAATTAAGTGACCGGCGGCGCCGTATGCACGGTGCACGGCCCGTCGACCGAATAGCGGCCGGCGCCGACCGCGGCCAACATCAGGAAGCTGCCGAAGATCGACAGATTCTTGAGCGCGTGGATCATGTTGTCGGTGTGCTCGGCGCCTTCCGGCATGTGCCAGAAATCATGGAAGAAGTACGCCGCGACCAGCGTAAACAGGCCTAGCAGTAAAGCGACAATACGGGTCTGCCAGCCAATCACGATCAGAATGCCGCCGCCCAGCTCGGTGATCGCGGAAAGCACGGCGAGAACCTGAGGCACCGGCAGCCCCTTGCTGCCGATCATCGCGGCGACGCCGGACAGGTCCATGAATTTCTGCGCGCCCGACATCAGGAAGATAACGGCGAGCGCGATACGCCCGACCGCCAGCAGCGCGTCGTTGCAGCCGGCCATGACGCGAACGTCGTTGGCATTGGCGGGAGTCGTCGTATAGGTCGTGGCCATTGAGGCACCCAAATCTATTGGCCGCCCGAGCGGCCATCGCCTCATAACGCCATCATCGGGTTCCGGGTTCCGTGAGTAGCGCGGTACCTGTTGGGCGCCCGACCCGCTGCCCCGCTTAATCGATCTTGCCGCCGGTCTCGATCCGCTGCGGATGATAATTCTCGGCGGCGAGCGCCGTCATGATTTCCTCCGCATGGACGGCGTCGCGCGTCTCGATGGTCACGTCGAGCTTGGCGCCCTTGGCCGGCACGTCGAGGAACAGGCGGCGATGATCGACCTCGAGAATGTTGGCGCCGAGTTCGCCGAGCTTGGTGGCGATGATGCCGAGCACGCCGGGCCGGTCCGGGATGGTGAGACGGAACGAGACGATGCGCGACTCGCGGTCGAGTTCGCGCACCATGATCGAGGCCAAGATGCGCGGATCAATATTACCGCCGCACAGAATGAGCCCGACCTTCTTGCCGGCGAAGCGGCCCGGTTGCGCCAGCAGCGCGGCAAGGCCGGCGGCGCCGGCGCCTTCCGCCATGGTCTTCTGCAACGTCAGATAGGCGTTCACCGCGCGCTCCAGATGCGCCTCGTCAACCAGCACGATCTCCGACACCAATTCGCGGATGACCGGCAGCGTCAGCTTGCCGACATTCTTGACCGCGATGCCTTCGGCCAAAGTCGGGCCGCCGATGTCACGATGCTCGCCCGTGAGCGCGTTCCATACCGCCGGGTACAGCGCGGCCTCGGCGCCGACGATGTCGATGTCCGGCCTGATCGCACGCGCGGCGATGGCGTTGCCGGCGATCAGTCCGCCGCCACCGACCGGGATAACGATGCAATCAAGATCGGCGACGTCTTCCAGCATCTCCAGCGCGATGGTGCCCTGCCCGGCCATGATCAGCGGATCGTCGTAAGGATGCACCATGGTCATGCCGCGCTCGGCCTGGATGGTCTCGCAGCGCGCCTGCGCGTCGGCCACGGTATCGCCGTCGAGCACGACCTCGGCACCGTGCGAGCGCGTCGCCGCGACTTTGACGAACGGCGTCGTCACCGGCATCACGATGGTGGCCGGAATGCCGAGCCGGGCGGCGTGGTAGGCCACCGACTGGGCATGGTTGCCGGCCGACATGGCGATGACGCCGCGCTTGCGCTCGATCTCGGTGAGCGAGGTCAATTTGACCAGCGCGCCGCGGTCCTTGAACGAGTTGGTGACCTGGAGATTCTCATATTTGACGTAGACCTCGGCCCCCGTCAGCGCCGACAGGCGTGGCGCGAGCAGCATGGGCGTGCGCAACACCGCGCCTTTGATAACGCTGCGGGCGGCTTCGATGTCTTTGATCGTGATGCTCAAGGTCTTCTCACTCCAGCGGATTCGCGGCACCATGCCGCAAGCCTGCGGTCCGGGCTACCCTCTTGCGAAAGCAGGCGGTATTCTTCATTTGCAGCGATGACAGGCTTCTCGCCTCCAGGGCAACCGCATGCCGATCGACGTCAAACCCCATGCCTACGACCCGGACCTGAACCCCGAACTGTTCGAGGGTGTGCTGTCGCGCCGGATCATGGCCTTCCTCGTCGATTTTCTGGTGATCGCGGCGCCGGTCGTGCTCGCCGCCATGTTCATATTTGCCTTCGGCATCGTCACCCTGGGTGCCGGCTGGGCGCTGTATTGGCTGCTGCCGGGCGCATCGGTGATCTGGGCGGTCGTCTATTTCGGTGTGACTTTGGGTGGTCCGCGTTCGGCCACCGTAGGCATGCGCGTGATGGATCTGGAATTGCGCACCTGGTACGGCGCGCCCGGCTATTTCGTGCTTGGCGCCGTGCACGCCATCGCCTTCTGGTTCACGGTGTCGTTCTTCACGCCCTTCGTTCTGCTGGTGGCGTTCTTCAACCGGCGCAGACGGCTCCTGCACGACATCCTGCTCGGCACGGTGATGATTAATAATGCACCGCGTGCCGCGATGTTGCGCGCCTATATGCCGCCGGGAACTGTGCGGTAGCCTTGCAAATTAGGGCTTTGACGAAGGCCGCGCGGCGCGCAATGCTAGTGACGAATCTGGAAGGCATCCTTTGACACGACGGCCTGCTCAGTGACCCAGCACTCCCGCGACACGCCGCAGTTCTATCTGACCGCGCCGTCGCCCTGCCCCTATCTCGCGGGCCAGGAGGAGCGCAAGGTTTTCACCCATCTGGTCGGCGACCGCGCCGGCGAACTCAACGACCTGCTGACGCATGGCGGCTTCCGCCGCAGCCAGTCGATCGCCTACCGCCCCGCCTGCGAGAATTGCCGTGCCTGCGTCTCGGTGCGCGTGGTGGCCGAGGACTTCACACCGACGCGCAGCATGAAGCGCGTCGCCGAGCGCAACGCCGACTTGATAGGCGACATGCGCACGCCGGCGCCAACCTCCGAGCAATATTCGGTGTTCCGATCGTATATCGACTCCCGCCACCGCGACGGTGGCATGGCCGATATGACGGTGCTCGACTACGCCATGATGATCGAGGACAGCCACGTCGACACTCGCGTGGTGGAATATCGCAAGCGCGGCCCAGATACGGGCATCAACGGCCGCGGCACCGGCCAACTCCTGGCCGTGGCGCTGACCGACGTTCTCAATGACGGGCTGTCGATGGTCTACTCGTTCTTCGATCCGGACGTGGCCGACCGCTCGCTCGGCACGCTGATGATCCTGGATCACATCGAACGTGCCAAAGCCATGGGCCTCGCCTACGTCTATCTCGGCTATTGGGTGCCGGGCTCGCGCAAGATGGATTACAAAGGCCGCTACCTGCCGCAGGAGCGACTGATGCCCGCAGGCTGGAATAGAGTCGAAGAGTAGCGGACCTCCGCTCTCATTCCGACGGCCGGAATTTTGCTAGCCACCGATCGTATCGAACAGCAGCTTGATGTTCAGGATCAGGATGATGCCGGCAACGATCCACGATAGCGCGGCGACCGGGCGCGAGATCGCGAACACACCCATCTTGTCGCGGTTCGACACGAACAGCACCAGCGGAATGACCGCAAAGGGCAACTGCATCGACAGAATCACCTGGCTGAAGATCAGCAATTGCCCGGTGCCGTGTTCGCCGTAGACCGCCGTCACCACGATCACCGGCACGATGGCGATGGCGCGCGTGATCAGCCGCCGCGCCCAATGCGGCAGGCGGATGCGCAGGAAGCCTTCCATGACGATCTGACCGGCCAGAGTCGCCGTCACGGTCGAATTCAGACCCGATGCCAGCAAAGCGATGGCGAACAAGATCGACGCAATCCCCGCGCCCAACAACGGCGATAGCATCGCGTAGGCGTCCTGGATTTCCGCGATCTCGGTCTTGCCATTGGCATGAAACACCGCGGCGGCCACGATGAGAATGCCGGCATTGACGAACAGTGCCAGCATCAGCGCGATGGTGGAGTCCGTCGTGGCCCAGCGGATGGCATGCCAGCGGCCGGCTTCGGTCTGCTCGATGCGCCGCGTCTGCACGATCGACGAATGCAAATAGAGTTTATGCGGCATGACTGTTGCGCCAATGATGCCGATGGCGATGTAGAGCATCTCGGGGTTAGTCAGAATTTCCGGTGCCGGCACAA
>CAITEM010000533.1 GCA_903891395.1 uncultured Hyphomicrobiales bacterium
TGACCGGCAATGGTGCGGATCAACTTGATGACGTCGCCGATCTTCTGCGCGGCTTTCGCCAGCGCGTCGATCTGCGCATTGGTGCCTTTGGCTTCGCCCACCGCAGCCCGCACGACGCCGGTGGCGGCGTTGAGCTGGCGGCCGATCTCGCCGATCGATCCGCTGAGCTGGTCGGCCGCGACGGCGGCGATCTCGACGTTCACCGAAGCTTCGTTCGAGGCCGACACCGCGCTTTCCGCGCTCTTCGAGGTGCGGTCGGAATTGCCGAGCAGGGTCGCGGCCGTGGTGCGCATCGCCATCGCGCCCTCGGTCACCATGCGCAGATGTTCCTCGACGCCCTTCCGGAATGTGGTGATCGCTTCATCGACCATGGCGCGCTGCTGTTGCTGCTGGTTCATCGCCTCGCGCTCGCGCTCGGCTTCGCGCCGGTCGGTGATGTCTTCGTGGCTGCCGACCCAGCCGCCTTGCGGCATCGCACGATTGATGACGGCGATGATGCGCCCGCTCGGGGATTTCACTTCGGTACTGGTGATCTTCCCTTGCGCCATCGAGGTGACAAGCTCGCGCCGGTACTTCTCCGGGTCGGGCAGGAAGGTGCCGTTGGCGGCGCGGAGTTTGAGCATGTCGGTGAGCGTGATGCCGGGCGCGGCGATGTCGGGCGAGAGCTTGTACAGGTCGATATAGCGATGGTTACAGATGACCAGCCGCTCGTTTTTGTCGAACATGCACAGGCCCTGCGACATGTTGTTGAGCGACATCGTCATCAGCGTGTTGCTGGCGCGAATGCGCCGCGCGATGATGAGCGTGGCCAGCGCCATCGCCATCGTCGCCATGAAGGTCGCGGCGAAAGCCGCAGCCGCCGCCGGGGAATGAACGAGGAGTTGAAGGGTCACGAAGCTTGCGACAAAGGCCGCGGCTCCGACTAGTCTGATGGGCCGCCAATCGAGTCGGCGGCCAGGTAAAGGCTCAGCGTGGTTCATGATCGTGCCCGGATACGGTGGGCACGCTATTCCCCAACCGGTTGTTTTGCGGTTAATGTCGGGTCACCAAATCGTAAACAAAACATAAAAAACGGCGGAGGGGCAGCTATGCGAAGCGTGCGGGCGGTTTGGGTGTGCGGGGCTTTGCTGGCGTCGTCGGCAGCGCTCTTGCCGGCATCGGCGCAGGCGCAGACCGACTACCCCGCCCGGCCCGTTCACATCATTGTCGGCTTCGGGCCAGGTTCGGCCGCCGACCTGACCGCGCGCGTGGTGGCGCAGCGGCTGTCAACGACACTGGGCCAGCAATTTGTGGTCGAGAACAAGCCGGGCGGCGGATCGACGGTCGCCGCCGAACAGGTCTCGCGCGCGCGGAAGGATGGCTACACGCTGCTGATGGGCTCGGTCGCCATCATCATCAACGGCCTCATCCAGCCGAGCCTGAAGGTCAATTTCGCCGGCGACTTCGCGCCCATCACGCAGGCGACCGGTTCGGGCAATATTCTGGTCGTCAATCCGTCGATCGGCGTGACCAATGTGCGCGAACTGATCGCGCTGGCAAAGGCGAAGCCGGGCCAGCTCAATTTCGGCTCGTCGGGTTTCGGCACCTCGCCGCACATGACCGGCGAATTGTTCAATATCGCCGCCGACACCAAGATCGTCACCGTGCACTACCAGGGCAGCGCCCAGGCGCTGACCGATCTTCTCGGCGGACGCATCCAGGTGATGTTCTCGCCGGCCTCGACCGTGACCGCGCATATCGAGAGCGGCGCCATCCGCGCGCTCGCGACGTCCGAAGGCACGCGCAATCCGGCGATGCCGAACCTGCCGACGGTGGCCGAAACGCTGCCCGGTTTCGACACCACGCTGTGGTTCGGTTTCGTCGCGCCGGCCGGCACGCCGAAGCCAGTGATCGACAAGCTGTCGGCTGCCATCAACGAGGCACTGAAGAACGAGGACGTCGCCAAGCCCTTGCGGGCGGCCGGCCTCGACATCAAAGGTGGCACGCCCGAGCAATTCGCCGCCATCATCGCCAGCGAAACCAAGACGTGGGATCGCGTCATCGGTGCCGCCGGGCTGCGCAAGTAGAGGTGTTTGAATGAGCAAGCTGCGCGCGGTCGAGTGCCGCGAATTCATCAAGGCGGTGATCGAGAAAGCCGACGAAATGGGTGTGCCGGTGTCGATCGCCGTGGTCGGGCCGGAAGGCCACCTGATCGCGCTGGAGCGCATGGACGAGGCCGGTTTCATTACGCCCGACACGGCGATCGCCAAAGCCTACACGGTGGCGGCGTTCCGCTCGATGTCGCCGCGTTTCCCTGACGGATTGACGATCCAGCACTGGTTCAAGGAGCGCAATCCGCAATTGCTGATCGGGCTGGCGGCGCTGACCAACGGCAAGATCGCGGCCTCGGGCGGCGGCGCGCCGGTGTTTCGCGGCGCCGAGATGGTCGGCGCCTACGGCATTTCCGGCGGCACCTCGCAGCAGGACGAGGTGATGGCGCAACATGCCCGCGCCAAAGTCGGCTGGGCGCATGAATCGACCGTCGAGCCGAATGATGACGTCAAGAAACATATCAACGAGCTCTACGCCAAAGCCGGCATCACAGACCGCAAGCTCTAGGATCGCCCATGAACCAGCTCTCCCGCGCGACCGACTTTTCCGCCTGGACCGGGCGCGTCGAGGATGACGCGCTGCTGCGTGGCAACGGCCGCTACGGCGATGACGTCAAGCCGGACGGCGCGCTGGCCGCCCATTTCGTGCGGTCGCCGCATGCCTGCGCGAAGATCGGGAATATCGACACGGCCGCGGCGAACACGGTCAAAGGTGTGATCGCGGTATTGACCGCCGCCGACCTCGAAGCCGCGCACTATCATTCGATCTCGCACGGCCATCCGATTCCCGGCCGCGGCGGCGTGAAACCGGTGTCGCCGCATCGTCCGGTGCTGGCGGGCGAGCGCGTCATGCATGTCGGCGAGCCGGTGGCGATGGTGATCGCGGCCAGCGCCGCGCTCGCGCAGGACGCCGCCGACCGCATCGTTGTCGATTACGAACAGCTCGACGCCGTCACTGACGTGCGCGACGCGCTGAAGTCCAGCGCGCCGCAGCTCTGGCCCGACGCCGCCGGCAATATCGGCTTCGACTGGACCGCGCCGGCCGACGCGGATGGAAAGAAGCAGGCGGCGCTCGACCGCGCTTTCAAGGACGCCGCGCATGTGGTGAAGGTCGAACTCGTCAACCAGCGTCTGGTGGTGGCGTCGCTCGAGCCGCGCACCGCGTCGGCCAGCTATGACGCCGCCACCCGGCAATTCACGCTGCGCTGCGCCACGCAAGGTTTCGCCAGCGTGCGCGCGCAGGTCGCCGGCGCCATGAACATCAAGCCCGAGGAATTGCGCGTCGTCACCGACGACCTCGGCGGCGCCTTCGGCATGAAAGGCTGGTGCTATCCGGAATACGTCGCGATGCTGCATGCGGCGCGCGAACTCAAGCGCCCGATCCATTGGGTATCGACGCGCTCGGAAGCCTTCGTCACCGACAACCAGGGCCGCGACTCGTTGTGGACCGCCGAACTGGCGCTCAACAAGCGCGGCCGCTTCCTCGGTCTCAAGGTCGATTGCATCGGCAATCTCGGCGCCTATTTCACCGGCGTCGCGCATTTCGTCTTCACGACGCACGTCTCCGGCTGCCTGCCGACCGTCTATGACGTGCCGGTGGCGCAGGTGAACACGCGCTGCGTCTTTACCAATACGGTGCCGACCGGACCTTATCGCGGCGCGGGCCGTCCCGAAGCGAGCTATCTGATGGAGCGGCTGGTCGACGCCGCAGCCGATGCGACTGGTATCGACGCCGCCGAACTGCGCCGCCGCAATCTGATCGCGGCCGATAAGATCCCCCACACGACGGCCTACGGCAGCACCTATGACAGCGGCGATTTTCCCGCCGTGTTCGAGCGGGCGCTGAGCGTCGCGGATTATGCCGGCTTTGCCGCGCGCAAGAAGGCGGCGAAGAAAGCCGGGAAGCTGCGCGGCATTGGGATCGGCTCGTACCTTGAAATCGCCGGCGCCTTTCCGGAAGAGGCTGCGCGCATCACGTTTCCCGGTGGCGGCAAAGTGGTCGTCAGCATCGGCGCCGGCGGCAGCGGGCAAGGCCATCCGACGGTGTTTCCCAAGGTCGCGGCACGGCTGCTCGGCATCGACGCGGCGGCGGTGACGCTGTCATCGGGCGATTCGGCGCGCGACGTACCGGGCTTCGGCGCGGTGGCGTCGCGCTCGGCGATGATGACCGGCGGCGCGATTTCGCGTTGCGCCGAACTGGTACTGGAGAAAGGCAAGCGCATTGCCGCTCTGCTGCTGCAGGCGCAGGAAGCCGACGTCGACTACGAGGCCGGCAAATTCAGCGTCAAAGGTTCGGCGCGCGAAGTATCGCTGTTCGATGTCGCCGAACGCGCCGCCGAGCTGGTGAGATCCGGTACGATTCCGGAAAGCCTCGACACCCAGGCCGGGGTCAAATGCGCGTCGTCATTTCCAAACGGCTGTCATATCGCCGAGGTCGAGGTCGATCCGGACACCGGCGCCGTCGAGATCGTCTCATATGTGGCGGTTGGCGATTCCGGCAATCTGCTCGACGAAGTCATCGTCGAGGGCCAGGTGCACGGCGGCGTCGCGCAGGGTCTGGGTCAGGCGCTGATCGAGAACACCGTCTACGACGCCGGCGGCCAGCTCGTGTCCGGCTCGTTCATGGATTACGCCATGCCGCGCGCGCACGATATGCCGGCGATGAAGGTCGAGCACCACGCCATCGCCTGCAAGACGAATCCGCTGGGCGTGAAGGGCACCGGCGAGGCGGGCACCACCGCCGCGCCGCCGGCGCTGCTCAACGCCATTCTCGACGCGCTACCGAAGGGTGCCGTGCTCGACATGCCGGCGACGCCGGACCGCGTGTGGCGTGCGTTGCAGGGCGTGAAGTAGCGCGACGGAATTAGATCAGCGCGCGACCCCGCCTACTGCGGAATCTCGATCTTCACCGCGCTGGTGATCGTTTCCCAGTGCTTCATCTCGCCGCCGAGCCAGGTCCTGGCCTCGGCCAGCGATTGGCTGGGGACGATGTTGAAGTTCTGCTTTTTCAGCTTGTCGACCGTATCGGGGTCTTTCAGCGTCTTCATCAGCGCGTCGAACAAAGCCTGCTGCACCGGCTTGGGCACCTCCGCAGAGGTGAACAGCGCGTTCCAGGCGATGGTGCCGACGTCGGCATAGCCGGCCTCCTTCATGGTCGGCACGGTGGGATAGTCGGACAGCCGTTCGCGCGCGACGATCGTCAGCGGACGGATCTTGCCGGCCTGGACCTGCCCGGCGGCGCTGGCGACGTTCATGAACGCCGTCTGGATGTCGCCGCGCAGAATGTCCTGCACCATGCCGGCGGCGCCGGCCTTGTTCGGCAGATGCTGCATGTCGAGGTCGCCGGTGCGCTTGGCGAAATAGGCCATGTCGTAATGCGGATAGGAGCCGACGCCGACGCTGCCGTAACGGACCTTGCCAGGATTCTTCTTGGCGTAGTCGATCAGTTCGGGAACGGTCTTGACCGGGAAATTATCGGCGTTGGTGACCACCAGGAATTCCGGCACATCGACCAGGTTGGTGACCGCGGCCATGCCCTTGAGATAGTCGACCGACAGTTTTTTCGGGAACAGCACCGGCGTAATGGTGTTCGTTGAAACGTTGCCGACCATCACGGTGTAGCCGTCCGGCGTCGCGTGCAGCACTTCTTCGATCGCCAGCAGGCCGTAAGCGCCCGGCTTGTTGATGACGACCATCGGCTGGCCGGTGACGCGCTGGAAACCGTCGGCGACGATGCGGGCGGTGATGTCGGTGGCGCCGCCGGGGCCGTAAGGCACCATCACCCGGACCGGCCGGTTCGGATATTTCTCCTGCGCCGGCGCTGCCGCGATTCCGAAAGCGAGCGTGGCGGCAAGGCAGACAGCGGACAGCAGACCGTGGCTTAGACGCTTCATAAATATCCTCCCTGGATTTGATTTGAACGCCGGTGCTCTTGTGGCCCGTGCGCGAAATGTCATGCGGCTTTGATGCCTTGCAGGCCGTACGAGGCGTCCTTGCAGGTGAAGAACACGACGTCGGCCTCGGGCGTCGCGCGGCCGTCATGCAGCGTGTCGGCCGGGATGTAGACGACCGAGCCGGCCGGGGCGTCGCACTGCTTGCCGCCGATGGTGGCCTGGAAGGTGCCTTCGAGAATGTAGATCCATTGTTCGTTGGGATGCGAATGCAGCACCGCGCCGGTGCCGGCTTTCATGCGCATGAGGCCGACGATGATGCGGTCGCCTTCGACGCACGGTCCGTGCGCGGTCGAATAATCGGGTCCGCCCTGGATCTTCTGGACGGTGCCGAGGTCGAACACGTATTCGCCTTCACCGGCGCGGACGGCGCCGGGCGTGCGGGCGGCGGGAGCGGTAGACATGCGGCAGTCCTCCTTGGATGGCCGGTTAACGGCTTGTTGTTGGCGGAATGTTAGTGGAGCCACAGGATGAGCGCTAGGCCGGTTCCGGTGCTTCCATCACCGTTCGGCCACGGTCTGCTGCCAAGCGTTCGGCCGAGGTTCCCCGCTCAAGGAGTTTGCACCTGATGAAATCAGCCCGTGCCCGCGTTGCCGCCGTCGGGCTGATCGCCGCCGCCATTACGCTTGCCGGCTGTGCCGCCACCGAAACCTATGTCCCGAAGGCCGAACCGACCTTCTACCGCAGCATGGCGCAGCCGGGCGCGCAGCTCGACGAAGCGGCCGCCGCGTCGATGATCTCGGGCTATCGCGCCAATAACAATCTGCCCGCGGTGACGAACGATCCCGAACTGACGCGGCTCGCCCGCGCCCAGGCCGACGTCATGGCCAAGCGCGACAAGCTCGACCACAACGCCGGCAAACCCTTCGTCGTGCGGCTGAAAGCCTCGGGTTACGACGCCAAAGGCGCGGCGGAAAACATCAGCGCCGGCTACCACACGTTGGCCGAGGCGTTTTCCGGCTGGCGCGATTCGCCGCCGCACCGCGCCAACATGCTGCTCAAGGGCGCGACCCGCATGGGCATCGCCGCGGTCTATACGCCGACCTCGAAGTACCAGGTGTACTGGGCGCTGATCGTGGCCGAGCCCGACGATCACAAGCAATAACGCGCCGGCGCTGGACCTCGCGCCCGTCCCCGCCTAGCCTGCGCGCGCCATGCCGGGCGCCGTTCGCGACTACGACCAGCTCTATCGCCAATTCCGCTGGGACATCCCGGCGCGCTATAACATTGGCGTCGACTGTTGCGACAAATGGGCCGCGCTTGACGCCAGGCGTCTCGCCATTCTCCACGTTCATGCCGACGGCCGTGAAGACAGCATCACCTTCGGCTGGCTGCGCGAGACCTCGAACCGGCTCGCCAACGTGCTGCGCGCGCACGGCGTGTCGCGCGGCGACCGCGTCGCGATCTTTCTGCCGCAGGCGCCGGAAGTCGCCGCCGCGCATATCGCCATCTACAAACTCGGCGCGGTGGCATTGCCGGTCGCGATTCTGTTTGGACCCGACGCGCTGAACTATCGCCTGCAGAATTCCGGCGCCAAGGCGCTGCTGACCAACGCGCCGGGTCTCGCCAAGCTTTCCGAAGTGCGCGATCAAGCGCCCGAACTGACCTGCGTGCTGTCGATCGACGGCAAAGACGACGGTGCCGAGGGCTTTCACGACCAGCTCGGCCGCGCCTCGCCGGATTTCATGCCGCTCGACACCGCCGCCGACGATCCGGCGATGATGATCTACACATCGGGCACCACCGGCCAGCCGAAGGGCGCGTTGCATGCTCATCGCGTGCTGCTTGGCCATGTCCCCGGCGCCGAGCTGCCGCATTATCCGTTTCCGCAACAGGGCGACAGCTACTGGACGCCGGCCGACTGGGCCTGGGCTGGCGGCCTGCTCGACGTGCTGCTGCCGAGCCTGCATCACGGCGTGCCGGTGGTCGCGCGCAAGTTCGAGAAGTTCGATCCGGACGAGGCTTTCGCCCTGATGCAATCCGCGAAAATCCGTAACGCCTTCATTCCGCCGACCGCGCTGCGCATGATGCGCGCGGCGCAAAACCCGCGCGGCCGTTACGACTTCAACTTGCGCAGCATCGCCTCGGGCGGGGAATCGCTTGGCGTCGAAGCGCTGGAATGGGGCAAGGCCGCCTTCGGCATGACCATCAACGAATTCTACGGCCAGACCGAATGCAATGTCGTCGTCTCGTCCTGCACCGCCTGGTTCCCGACCCGGCCCGGCGCGATGGGCA
>CAITEM010000534.1 GCA_903891395.1 uncultured Hyphomicrobiales bacterium
AGGCCCATGGTCTTGAGCGAGAAGCGCGGCGCCGCGGCAATGAACTCGTCCAGCGTTTTCGTCCCCATGGCGCGGCCGCGGGCGTCGAGCAGGCTCGCCGCGCCGAACAGATAGGACGCGCCGCCGGGGGTGAAGGCGGGCACCAGCCATTCTTTCTGGAAGCCGTAATGGACGTTGCCGCCGTGAAAGACGGCGCCGCTGATACGTTCGGGATAAGTCATAGCGAGCCGCGCCGCCCAATAGGCGCCGAAGCTGCCGCCCCAGACGCCGAGCTTTTTGCCGTCAATGTCGGCGCGCGTCAGCACGTAGTCCATCCAAGCAACGTAAGTGCGCTCGGCCGCGTCGTCGCTGAACAGCACGGGGTTTTCGCCGCTGCCTGGCATATCGATCGATAACGTGGCGAGACCCGCTTCCATGATCAACTCGCCGGCGTGCAGGCGGTCTTCCTTCCAGCCATCGACGCCGCCCCAATGCATGACGACGCCAGGCTTTGCCACGCCCGGCGGCTTTTGCAGATAGCCGACCAGAGTCTTGCCCTCGAAAGGCAGTTCGATGACCTCGAGTTTCGGCTCGAAATATTTCGCCGCTTTGCGGAAGATACGGATCGAATGCTTGTAGGCGTCGAGCTGGCCGGGCGATGTCGGCGCCGGATAGCGGCCGACGCGGCAGGCATCGAAGCCGAGCGCGTACAGTTCGCTCAGTTCCGTGCCGCTGGCGCCCGCCGCCGCGCGCTCGTCGGCCTTCGCTTCATAGCCGAGACCGATCTTGCACCATTGCTCGGCCCAATGATTGCGGTCGAGACTCGTCAGCGCATTCACGACCGCCTCGGCATCTTCGCGCTTGATGCTCTCGACCGGGTTGATCTTGCCGGCGCGGCGCAGCACCTCGGCTTTGACTTCATCCAAAGTCCGTTCGCGCGAACCTTGCGGGCGAATGGGCACGGTCATGTGAAACTCCTTCGACGATCTGAAAATTGTTCAGGGTTGCGCAAGCCTGGCGCGACAATCGGGATAAAACGCGGCCGGGCTTCTCATCGGTTCGGGAAATGCCTACCATCCGGCAACCATCGCATCGAGAGCAAAAAGGAAAAAAGACGATGCACCTGACACGCCGGCTTGTGTGCGCTGCACTGTGCGCGACGTTGGCCACTCCAATTTTCGCGCAGGACTTTCCAACCCGGCCGATCGTACTTGTCGTGCCCTATGCCGCGGGCGGCAATGTCGACATCAGCGCGCGCGCGTTGCAGGCGGGCATTGGCGATTCACTGGGTCAGCCTGTGATTGTTGAGAATCGGCCGGGCGGCGGCGGCACCATCGCCGGCGACTTCGTCGCGCGTTCCACGCCCGACGGGCACACGTTGTTCGTCGGCTCCAACGGGCCGGTGATGCTCGGCCCGATGACCATGCCGACGCCGCCGTACCAGTGGCAAAAGGTGTTCACGCCGGTCAGCACGCTCGCCGTGGCGACCAACACGCTGGTCGTGACGCCGAAATTGCCGGTCAAGACCGTCGCCGAGCTGGTTCAGTATTCCAAGGACAATCCGGGCAAGCTGACGGTGGCGGCCGACAGCGTCGCCAGCATCAACCATTTCATGGGCGAGTTGCTCAAGATCAAGACCGGCATCACCTGGACCGAGATCCACTATCGCGGCAATGCGCCGGCGGTGATCGACCTGATGGCTGGACACGTCGATGTCGGCATTCTGCAACTCGTCGACACCGCGCAGCAATTGAAGGCCGGCAACCTGCGCGCCCTGGCCATTCTAGGTCCCAAGCGCGCGCCGTCGCTGCCGGACGTGCCGACCATCGCCGAAGCCGGCTATCCGGACGTGCAGGGTATCACCTTCAACGGCATCTTCGCGCCGATCGGCACGCCGGAGGCGGTCGTCAACAAATTGAGCGCGGCGATCCGCACGGCGCTGGCCAAACAGGACGTCATCGACAAGCTGGCGAACGTCGGCTCCAGCGCGCAGGGCAGCACGCCGCAGGAATTCAATGCGTTCCTCGAGCGCGAAACGCAGAAATGGACCGATGTCATGAAGCAAGCCAACATCAAGGTGATTGAGTGAACACGACGACCGACACCCGCCCGTTCTCGCCGAAAATCGACCGCAACTATTCCAAGCCGAAACTGGTTCTGCCGCCGGGTGCCTGCGACACGCATTTTCACTTCATCGGCCCAAAAAAGCTGTTCCCGACCAAGCCGAACAAC
>CAITEM010000535.1 GCA_903891395.1 uncultured Hyphomicrobiales bacterium
CGCTCTCGCGCTGCAACGTGCGCTGACGCGTCTCGTCCTCGCGCGCTTCCTGCTCGAGGCGCTTCTGCTTCTGATGCAGCCACGAAGTGTAGTTGCCCTCGTAGGGAATGCCGCGGCCGTGGTCGAGTTCGAGAATCCAGCCGGTGACGTTGTCGAGGAAGTAGCGATCGTGGGTGACGATCAGGATGGCGCCGGGGTAATTGCGCAGATGGCCTTCCAGCCAGTTCACGCTTTCGGCGTCGAGATGGTTGGTCGGTTCGTCGAGCAGCAGCAAATCGGGCGCGTCGAGCAGCAGCCGGCACAAAGCAACGCGGCGCTTTTCGCCGCCGGACAGTTTGCCGATGTCGGCGTCGTCGGCCGGGCAGCGCAACGCGTCCATGGCGAGGTCGACCTGGCTGTCGAGATCCCAGAGGTTCTTGGAATCGATCTCGTCCTGGAGCTTCGCCATCTCGTCGGCGGTCTCGTCGGAGTAGTTGGCGGCGATGTCGTTATACCGGTCGAGGATGGCCTTCTTGGCGGCGACGCCTTCCATCACGTTGTCGCGCACCGACTTGGTCTCGTCGAGCTGCGGTTCCTGTTCCAGATAACCGACGCGCGCGCCCTCGGCGACGAAGCCCTCGCCGGTAAATTCGGTGTCGAGGCCGGCCATGATGCGCAGCAGTGTCGACTTGCCGGAACCGTTAACGCCGAGCACGCCGATCTTGGCGTCCGGGTAAAACGACAGGTTGACGTTATCCAGGACCTTCTTGCCGGCCGGATAGGACTTGGTCAGTCCCTGCATGTGATAGATGAATTGGCGACCGTTCATTGAGTTCCGAAACCCTTGTTTTCCGGACGAAATCGGCGCGGAAAGCCGCGCAACCGGACGTTTTTGTCGGGAAATTCGACGTTGATGTAACGGCGCGGCAGCCAAAGAGCAAGGCGACCGATACCGCCGGTAAAGCCTTGGAAAGCCTGTCCGGTAACCTTCCGGCAAGCCCGTTAACTGACCCGATCTTAACAACTGGACGCGCATAGTCATCTGCATGAACTTGGTGGCCTGAGCGGGCGACCAAGGAAGAGACGGGCAGAACGCCCGGATCGTGCGGAGTGACTGTTATGGGTCGGGCCATCCTGGCAATCTCGGGTTCTGCGGCGGCACGGATGCCGCGCCCGTTGGCTGCGCTGGCGACCTTCTGGCACGGCCTGACCCGCAGCGTTCTCAGCCCGTACCGGCCCGAGTTGCATTACATGCGCGGCCCCGGCCCCGCCTGCCGCGCCAAAATCGGCCGCTAGCGACCCCCCTATCTTTTCGACGATGCGGCCCTAAATTGGCGCCGCCCGGACCTTTCCGGGCGCATCCAAGGGGCTTTGTAAATGGTTCGCGCCGCTATTCTCGATGACTATCAGAACGTCGCCTTGAAGCTTGCCGACTGGTCGAGCCTCGCCAAGGACGTCGAGGTCAAGGTCTTCACCGCGCCGATCGGCGACGACGACGCCGTCATCAAGGCGCTGCAGGGCTTTGCCGTGGTCAACATGATGCGCGAGCGCACGCCGTTCAATCGCAAGGTGATCGAGGGCCTGCCGGAACTGAAGCTGCTAATCACTACCGGCGCTCGCAACAATTCCATCGACTTGAAAGCGTGCGCCGAAAAGGGCGTCACGGTCTGCGGTACCGCCACCTTCGGCAGCCCGACCACCGGCATCGCCATCGGTTTGATGCTGGAACTCACCCGCCGCATCGGCTTCGAGAACGCGCGGCTGAAAGCCGGAGCGCCGTGGCAGGTGACCCTCGGCCAGGATCTCGAGGGCCTGACGCTCGGCGTGCTCGGCCTCGGCAAACTGGGGCAACGAGTCAGCGGCGTCGCCAAGGCGCTCGGCATGAAGACCATCGCCTGGAGCAGCAACCTGACGCCGGAGAAGGCCAAGGAAGTAGGCGCCGAATATGTCACCAAGGAAGAATTGTTCGCCAAGGCCGACATCATCACCATCCACCTGATCCTCGGCGACCGCTCGCGCGGCTTGGTCGGCGCCAAGGAGCTCGGCCTGATGAAGAAGACCGCCTACCTGATCAACACGTCGCGCGGGCCGATCATCGACGAGGCCGCGCTGCTGGCGGCGTTGCAGAACAAGACCATCGGCGGCGCCGGGCTGGACGTCTTCAATGTCGAACCGCTGCCGCTCGATTCGCCGTTCCGCAAGCTCGACAATGTCGTGATCACGCCGCACCTCGGCTACGTCAGCGAGCAGAACTACAAGAAATATTATCCCGACGTGGTCGAAGACATCCGCTCCTGGCTCGACGGCAAGCCGGTGCGCGTCGTCACCAGCGGCTACTGAGACACCGACGCGTCGCAGCTCTGCATCGATAGAACGATCGACTCCGCCGCGCGCACTGTGCGGCGGAAACATATCGATCGAAGCTTAAAACGACATTGGCTCGAATTTTATCTGCAGTGTCTGCATTAGTCTTAAAGATATATATGCCGGTGCATCCGTCAGACAGAGGACGGCTTCGCCGGCCGTCTCTCCCATAGAGTGCCCTCATCTTCGCAACGAGGGTCACGCGATGAACCTGCACAAGACAATCGATCACGCCAATGCCGGCGCAACCTTTGGCCGGCGCAAAATCGCGCCGCGCGCGTGTATTACCGACAGCAAACCGCACATCAGGAATTTTCTGCGCGAGGCGCTGGAGGAGTTGGGCTTCATTGCCTGCGAATGCGAGCCGACCGAGAATATCGGCGCGCTGCTGGCGGAGCAGCGCCCCGACCTCGTCGTCATGGGGTTATCCGCCGGCGGCATCGCGGCGACCGGAATGCTTGAACTGTTGGAAAGCATGAATTTCGACGGTAAAGTTTTACTGTTCGGCCCGCAGGTTTCGCCGATGGTGACGGCGATCCAGGCGTTCGGCGAACAACGTGGCCTCGCCATGCTGCCGCTGCTGCCGACGCCGTTCTGCGACAACGACCTGCGCGACCGCGTCAGGCCGCTGCTGCCGGTCGAGCCGCCGCCGAACCCGCCGGTCGACGTCGCCGAGGCCATTCACGCCAACTGGCTCGAGCTTTGGTATCAGCCGAAAATCGACCTGCACTCCCTCACGCTCAAGGGTGCCGAGGCGCTGATCCGCATGCGGCATCCGACCTGGGGCACGATCCCGCCGGCGTCCTTTCTGCCGGACAAGGCCGATCCTTATTTCGGCGCGCTGTCGAGCTTCGTCACGTCACGGGCGATCAAGGATTGGCGTTACTTCGTCACCGAATACGGCCACGTCGAAATCGCGATCAATCTTCCGGTCACGTTCTTTCAAGATCCGTCGGCCATCGCGAACCTCGCGAGCCACCTGCCCGATCACCCGGCGTTCGAAGGCTTGATCGTCGAGATCGACGGCAACGATCTCATCCGCAATCTGCCGATCGCGGAGAAGGCGGCGCGGCAGCTTCGCATGCACAATATCGGCGTGTCGGTCGACGATCTCGGCGCGGACTGGCCTTCGCTGATGGAACTGAAGGATTTTCCCTTTGTCGAGATCAAGGTCGACCGGGAATTCGTCGCCGGCTGTGCCGACGACCGGCTCAAACAGATTGTCTGCCGCCGCATCCTTGAACTGGCGGATGGATTCGGCGCGCGCACGGTGGCGGAAGGCGTCGAAACCCGTGCCGACTTCCTGGCGGTGCGCGAATTGGGCTTCGATCTGATCCAGGGATTCTTCTTTGCCAAGCCGATGGAGCCTGCGAAGTTCGCGCGCAAAATTCTGGGCCGCGCCATGACGGTGCCCCACTGAGCCGCGTCGTGATGGCCGGGGAAATCCCGGCCATGACGAATTACAAGCCGAAAAATTTCTGCGCGTTGTTATAGGCCACATCGGCGCGCAAGGATTCCTCGATCGCCGCGCTGTCCATCCAATGGCCGGCTTCGACGGCGTCCTCGAACGGATAGTCGGCGGCGAACATCACGCGATCGCGGCCGAGCGCATCGACCGCGCAACGCAACGGTTCGGCGGCGAACACGCCAGACACCGTCACCACGATATTGTCCTTGATGTATTGCGACGGCGGCTTGGCGAGTTTGACGTTGTAGAGCTTGGCGCGGCTATCGAAACGCCAGAGCAGGTAGGGCAGCGTTTCGCCCATATGGCCGAGCGCGAGCTTCGCCTTTGGAAAGCGGTCGAACAATCCGCTGAACACCAGCCGCAACGCGTGCGAGCCGGTCTCGAAGCCCCATTCCCAAGTGGCGCGGCGCAAGGCCGGCACGCCGTCCAGCACGGGCGCGGGCGATACGGGGTCGGTCGGATGGATATAGACGGTCGCACCCAAAGCTTCGGCGCGCTCCCAGAATGGATAGAGCGCCTGATCGTCGAGATATTGACCGTGGGTGTGGCCGTTGATCATGGCGCCGCAGAATTTCAGATCGCGCACGCAACGTTCGAGTTCGTCAGCCGCAGCCTTCGGCTGCTGTACCGCGATGTGGGCAAATCCGGCGTAGCGGTCCGGTTTTTTCTGAATCTGCCCAGCGAGGAAATCGTTCGCCTCGGCAGCCTTGCGCGTCGCAGTTGCGCCATCGCGCTCGGCCTGCACGCCGGGTCCGGAAATTGACAGCGCCGCTTTGACGATGCCGGCCCTATCCATCGACTCGAGACGCGATTCGCCAAAATCGCTGAGTTGCTTGAACAATTGCGCGGTCACTGGCGCCGGCACCTCGGTCATTGTCGGCCGCCAGTAATCGATCAGGCCGGGTGAAATGAAATGCTCTTCGAGCGCGATCTTCTTGACCATGTGTTTCCTCGTACAACTTCGGCGGCGTAATTCGCTGCCTAAATTTTCTTCTTTCAGCTGTATCGGATATTGGGCTAACGTATCTCACGATGCAAGGCGACCGAGATCGCCGGCATGTTCGGGACGAAACGTTACGAGTGAGTGCGTCACATGAATCGCCACGTCACCAACGACAAAAGCCAGGTTCAAGTGATCGCGCGCGCGGCGACGATCCTGCGCGCCCTGGAAGACGAAAATTCCGGACTGAGCCTCGGACAGATCGCCCAGCGCGTGAAACTCGCGCGCTCGACGGTGCAGCGCATCGTCTCGGCACTCGAAACCGAGAAGCTGGTGATCGCCGCGACACCGAACGGGCGCGTGCGCCTTGGGCCGACGATTCTGCGGCTCGCAGCTTCGGTACGCAGCGATTTCGTCTCGCTGGCACGGCCGCTGCTGGAGCGCCTCTCCGAAGAACTGCACGAGACAGTCGATCTTTCGACCGTGAAGAAGGATCACCTGGTGTTCATCGATCAGGTCATCGGCTCGCAGCGCCTGCGCACCGCCTCCGCGGTCGGCGAAACCTTTCCGCTCTATTGCACCGCCAACGGCAAAGCCTATCTGGCGCAGCTATCCGACACCGCTGTCGAGGCGCTGATCGGTCGGGCCTACGAATCCCGCACGCCAAAGACGTTGCAGCACATCGACGCGCTGTTGGCCGACCTGAAAACCGCGCGCCGCACCGGCATCGCCTTCGACCGCGAAGAGCACACGCTCGGCGTCTGCGCTGTCGGCGTCGCCATGCACGATCCGCTCGGCAATGCCGTGGCCATATCGGTCCCCGTTCCATCGCAACGATTTCCCGACCGGCAGCACATGATTGCCGAGCGGCTGATGGCCACCAAACGCGCCCTCGAGGGCCGTATGAATTCCGCCGCCGCGTAACCGGCACACTTAAAGTCAAAAGGGAGAAGACCGTGACCAAGAAAATTCGCGGTGTAACGTTCGAAGAAAATCTCAAGAACACGATGGGTCTTGAGTTCGTCAACCTGTCGCACCGTTTCGGGTATCAGTCGCCGAACTGGCCTTACTTCCAGGACGTGCAGATCGAGCGCATTCACTATATGGCGAAGTCGGGCGTGCTGTCGCAGCGCATCACGACGTCGATGCACAACACCACGCATATCGACGCGCCGGCTCACGTCGTCGAAGGCACGCCCTTCATCGACGAAGTGCCGCTGCCGCACTTCTTCGGCTCAGGCATCGTCGTCTCGATCCCGAAGAAGATGTGGGAACCGATCACCTATGACGATCTCGAGAAGGCCGCCGGAAAGATCGTCCGGCCGCGCGACGTCGTCATCGTCAATACCGGCTGGCATCACCAGTACGAAGACTCGGAAGACTATTTCTGCAAATGCCCCGGCTTCGTGCCATCGGCGGCCGATTGGTTCATCGAGAAGAAGGTCAAGGTGATAGGCCACGACACCCAGGCCAACGATCATCCGCTGGCGACCGCGATCGGGCCGCACCGCAACGGCCCGCTGCATCCGCATCTC
>CAITEM010000536.1 GCA_903891395.1 uncultured Hyphomicrobiales bacterium
CCGACCTTCGCCCGGCAGTTGATCCGCGTGTCCACGATTACGCGCGTCGGCAATCATGAAGTGGTGCGCGTGCGCCCCTTCGTGCGCCTCGCCGGCAACCTGTCGCTCAGCGTGTCTGATCTTTCCGCCAATATCCCGGCGTTCAATCCGCAGCGCATGCTCGCCGATTCCGGGACCGGCGAGACCGCAACGCCCGAAGGCGCGCCGGCGGCCGAGCCGGATGCCGAAGTCGCCTTCGTCATGCGCGATCTGGCGCCGATGATGCCGAAGCTGCGCATCGCCTTGCAGACGCCGGCCGATGACGTGACCGCGCGCGTGCGCGACGCCGCCGAATGGAGCAACAAGAACGCCAACCAGATGCCGGCGGCCGACAACATCACGGGCATCAAGCTGGCCTATGCCGGCGTCGGCACCGCCGATCCCTATGCCGGCTTCGAAGCGCGCATCGTGCCCGAGAACATCACGTTGCTGCCAAAGACGACCACACAAGCCACCGGCGGCAATGCCTTCAACGAGCGCGTCATCGCGGTCAAGAAAGGCGACAGCATCACCACGGTCTTGCGCGACCTCGGCAGTTCGCCGGACGATATCGCCGCCGTGACCCAGATTCTCGGTCCGCGCGGCCGCGACGGCGGCATCAAGGAAGGCCAGAAACTGCGCGTGCTGCTGGCGGCGGTGCCCGGTCAACCGCAGCGGCTTCAGCCGATCCGCGTCATCATCGCCAGCGACGCCAACGTCGACGCCGTGGTGGCTCTGTCCGACACCGGCAAATACGTGTCAGTCGACGTGAAGAACGTCGATACCGAAGTCGCCGACAACGGCGAAGACAACGACCCCAACGACACCTCCGGCGTGCGGCTCTATCAGAGCGTTTACGAGACCGCGATGCGCAATCAGGTGCCTAAGCCGATCATTGAGGAGTTGATCCGCATCTATTCGTATGACGTCGACTTCCAGCGCAAAGTGCAGCCGGGCGATTCCTTCGAAGTGCTCTATGCCGGCGAAGAAGAAACGCCGACCGCCGACAGCCGCAACGACGTTCTGTTCGCGGCGTTGACCGTTGGCGGCGAGTCGAAGAAGTTCTACCGCTTCCAGTCGCCCGACGACGGGTTGGTCGACTACTATGACGACGCCGGCAAGAGCGCGAAGAAATTTCTGGTGCGCAAGCCGGTGGCCGAAGGCATTATGCGCTCGTCGTTCGGCATCCGGCGGCATCCGATCCTCGGCTACACCAAAATGCACACCGGCGTGGACTGGGCGGCGCCGACCGGCACGCCGATCTACGCCGCCGGCAACGGCGTCGTCGAAAAAGCCGGCTGGGAATCGGGTTACGGCAAGTTCATTTTGCTACGCCATAACAACGGCTACGAGTCCGCTTACGGCCACATGAGCGCCTATGCGCGCAACGTCGAAGAAGGCAAGCGCGTGCGCCTAGGCCAGGTGATCGGCTTCGTCGGCTCGACGGGCCTATCGACCGGCTCGCATGTACACTACGAAATTCGCGTCAACGGCCGCTTCGTCGATCCAATGCGCATCAAGCTGCCGCGCGGCCGCGAACTGCAGGGCACCATGCTGGCGGCGTTCGAAACAGAGCGCGAGCGCCTCGACGGCATCATGGCGCGCAAGCCTGCCCGCGTGGCCGACAGTACGCTGCCGATTAGATAGAGATAAACGTCTTAGTCCGGAAAAGTCGCAGTCAGCGTGACCTTTCCGTCGGCTTGCGGTGTCGCTACGACACTCGTCGCGCCTGCATTTTTCAAATTTTGAGTCTCCTCAGCTACTTTGTCCGCTGGGACGTTTGGGACTTTCACGGTTCTTGGCATTAGCGTTCCTCGCGCCTGTTTTCAGGGACAGATGCCTGCTGCTGTTGCTCTCGCCAGAAGGTCCGCTCGGGCACTCTCCCCGCCTGGCGTCACGTCGTACATGAGCACGGCCAAGGCGCTATGGCTTCGAGGCGTCAGCAAGGATGCGAGTCGGTCACCAGCACCCGGTTTCTTCAGACAAGTCTTCAATCGCTCCGTGGAAGCGTTCGTTGCGTAATTGACCACGAGTGCCCGTTCTTCTGCGGCGTTCGCTGCGGCATCGCCAGACTGGCTTGCCGCCTCGATGAGGCCTGAGTTGAGAGTCCCTGCGCGATAATAATCTTCGACATCGGACATCGCTGCGGAGAGCGGATAAGTTTTCGCAGATTCTGCGCGCCTTTGCAGAATTCGCTTTCCAACGATGTCGCGCTGAGCGCGCATCTGGCCTTCGGCGATCTGAATCGTTTTCGCGATAACAATATCGCTATCATAGTAGCCCTTTGTGGCACCCACGGCGCCGGAGAGCCCGCTCAGAATCTTCGTTGTGCTTGCGGGCGTGAACAAAGCGCCGGCCGTATTGAGCCCTTGCCCCGCAACGGAACTTGCAAAAGCGAACTTTTGCCGTTCGCTGGTCAGCGCTGCTTCGTAGGCCGAATACTCGACATCGATTAGATACATGCGGCTCGCAACGATCTCGTTGCGGAAATATATTCGTTCGTTGTCGGTGGAAGCCCCGTAATAACGCGCCTGCAAGCCGGCGGCGTCTACAGTCCCGTCAAGTTGAGCGCGAGCGCGCGATGCTTCCTCTGCGACAGGATAAAGCCGCTCGGGGTCGCCTTCCAATGTCGCACACCCGGACAAAAACGGAGCTGCGGATCCCGCCATCAACGCCAACGCAACGATACTTTTTCGCACAACCGTCCCCCTTGCCCGCGAAGATTGAAAGCGCCGCCGAAAGCGCACGCAATCCAAGCGGGGAGGCGGACGAATATTCTTCCTTCAGTTGTGGATTGAGTGGAAAACGCCACCACCGACGATTGCAATGCAAAGCGCCGGTGGTGACCCTAGTTGGTTACGCCGCCTGTGCGAGCTTGCCGTTGAAGGTGAGCCCCTGCTTGCCAGCCGAGACGTTGACCGCCTCGCCGTCTTTGATGGTGCCGGACAGGATCATCTCGGCGAGTTGGTCCTGCACCGCCTTCTGGATCACGCGCTTGAGCGGACGCGCGCCATAGGCCGGATCCCAGCCCTTCTCGGCCAGCCATTCGCGCGCTGCCGGATCGAGCGTGATGACGATCTTGCGGTCGTCCAGCAGCTTCTGCAACCGCTTCATCTGGATATCGACGATGCGCGTCATCTCGTTCTTCTGCAGCCGGTGGAACAGGATGATCTCGTCGACCCGGTTGAGGAATTCCGGACGGAACGCCGAGCGCACCACACCCATGACCTGATCGCGCACGGCGTCGGTGTCCTCACCCTCCGGCTGATTGACCAGGAAGTCGGCCCCCAAGTTCGAGGTCATCACGATCAGGACGTTGCGGAAGTCGACCTGATGGCCCTGTCCGTCGGTCAGCCGGCCGTCATCGAGCACTTGCAGCAAAACG
>CAITEM010000537.1 GCA_903891395.1 uncultured Hyphomicrobiales bacterium
ATCTCGAAACGCGCACTGAAAAAATATTTCGCGTACGGTTATATTCCCGCGCCCCACAGTATTCTCGAAAACGTTTTCAAACTGCCGGGCGGACATTCGTTCTGGCTCGAAGTCGACAACGCAGCGCTCAGCCCGCGCATCGAAAAATATTGGGATTTCAAGATCGAGCCATTCGTGGGCGCGGAAATTCCCGCCGATCCAGAGAAAGTCTGGGGCGAAGAGCTTCGCGCGCGCCTCGACGCGGCGGTGAAACGCCGGCTCGTGGCCGACGTGCCCGTCGGGATTTTTCTCAGCGGCGGCATCGACTCCTCGGCGATCACGGCCTTCGCGTCGCGCCATGTGCCCGCCGGACAGCTCAAAACTTTCAGCATCGGTTTCGAAGAGGCCACTTTCGACGAATCGGCTTACGCGCGTCAGGTGGCGGCGTGGTTCAAGACCGACCACCACGCCGAAACGCTCTCGCTCGCGAAAGCGCACGCGCTCCTGCCTGCGATCGTGCGAAAACTCGACGAGCCGATGGGCGACAGCTCGCTTTTGCCGACCTACCTCTTGAGCGAATTCACGCGCAAGCACGTCAAGGTTGCGCTTGGCGGCGATGCGGGCGACGAGCTTTTCGCCGGCTACGATCCGTTCCGCGCTCTGCACCGCGCGGAAACCTACGCGAGCTGGGTGCCGCGTCCGGTTCACCAGGCCATTCGCCTGCTGGCCGCCCGGCTGCCGGTCTCGCATCGCAACATGAGTTTCGACTTCAAACTCAAGCGCACGCTGCGCGGCTTGAGTTATCCGCCGAAGCTCTGGCTCCCCGTGTGGATGTCCCCCCTCGGCGCCGACGATCTGCGCGAGCTTTTCCACGAGCCCGCCGATCCCGAGGACATTTTCTCCGAGGCCATCGCCTCGTGGGAAGGTTGTGCGCAGACGAATCTCGTCGACCGCACGCTGCAGTTCTACACGCAGCTCTATTTGCAGGAAGACATCCTGGTCAAAGTCGATCGCGCCACGATGATGCATGGACTGGAAGCGCGCGCGCCTTTCCTTGATCTCGATTTCATTAATTTCGTCCGCCGTATTCCGGCCGAGTGGAAGTTTCGAGCCGGCCAAACGAAATATCTGCTTAAGCGAGCGCTCGAGCCCGTGCTGCCCCGCGAGATTTTATACCGGAAGAAAAAAGGCTTCGGCGTGCCCATCGGCGCGTGGTTCAAGGACGGCTCGCTCACCCTGCCGCCCGCGTCGCGGCTCGATGGTTTCGACGGCGATTTGATTCGGCGAAAACTCGCCGATCATCGCGCCGGCCGCACCGATGAACGCGCCGTGCTCTGGAACGCGTGGCTGTATTCCCAGTGGTCGAACTCCGCCGCGTGAACCTCCTGCTGATCAACTACGAGTTTCCTCCGGTCGGTGGCGGCGCGGCCAACGCCACTTGGGAACTCGCGCGCGCGCTCGTCGCCCTCGGCCACCGGCCCACGATCCTCACGGCGCGGTGGGGCGCGCGGCGCGCGGCGGATTTACCGGCGGGCGTGGCACTGATCGAGGTGGCCGCGCGACGAAAACGCGCCGAGGCCTGCACGCCGATCGAGATGGCGACGTTCATGGTGAGCGCCGGCTGGCGGATCCGCGCGATCATGCGCCGCGAAAAGATCGACGGGATGCTCGCGTTCTTCTCGATCCCGTGCGGACCGGTCGCGTGGTGGGCCGCGCGCGGCACCGGCGTGCCCTACGTCGTTTCGCTGCGAGGCGGCGACGTGCCGGGCACGGAACCCAGCCTGAACCGCGTTCATCGCCTGCTATCTCCGCTCCGCCGGCGCGTGTTGCGGTCCGCCCGCGCCGTGGTGGCCAACTCGCCCGCCTTACAACAACGCGCGATCGCCGCCGATTCGATTCCGGTCGAAGTGATTCCAAACGGCGTAGACACGGAGTTTTTTTCGCCACGGCCGAGCCGACCGGCGGCGCCGCCGTTTCGCTGGTTGTTCGTCGGACGGCTGCAAGCGCAGAAAAATCTCGGCTGGCTGCTGGAACGCCTCGCCGCGCTGCGCGAACCGAGCTCCCCCGCGTGGGAACTGCACGTGGTCGGAGACGGCCCGTTGCGCGCAGAATGGGAGCGCTTGGGAGGTAGCTTGGGGATTTCATCACGCGTGCGTTGGCATGGCTGGCAATCGCGCGAAAAGCTCCGCGAGTTCTATCGGTGTTCTCACGCGTTGGTGCAGCCCTCGCTCTACGAAGGCATGGCCAACACCGTGCTCGAAGCGATGGCCTGCGGCCTGCCGGTCATCGCCAGCGACGAACCGGCGACGAAGGAACTGATTCGCGCGAGCGGGGCCGGTGCGTGTCTGCCGCTCGGCGATCCGGCCGCGGCCCAGGTGATTCTGCGCGACGCGATGCGGGGCAATGCGCTCGATCGTTGGGGAAACTCAGGACGCGAGTACGTCCTTGCCCAGTGCAGCTGGTCGCATTCGGCCGCGGAATATGTTCGGCAGCTTGAGCCGAACTCGACTTCCTGGCGATAAACCACGATATAAAATTTTCATGTCCGTCCCGCCCACCCCGCTGTCCGCGCTGGCCGAAGAACATCTTCAACAGATGGCCCTCGCGTTCGAGAGTACACCCCTGGAGCTGGGCTGGGCCGCGCGGAATTATCGGGCGGCGTTGGGAAAATATTTCCGTCATTTCGTCGCACCCGACGCGAGCGTGCTGGAAATCGGCTGCGGCACCGGCGACCTGCTCGCGCTGCTGCCGAACCGCGACATCACCGGCGTCGACCTCGCCGCGGCGCCGCTGGCCGCCGCGCGGACGCGGCTGCCCCGCGGAAATTTTTATCAACAAGCCGGCGAGAAGCTACACCTCGAACGCTCATTCGATGTGATCATCGTTTCGGACACGTTGAATCTGGCGGCCGACGTCCAACAGTTGCTCTGGCAGCTGCACACCGTGTCGCACGAGCGGACGCGCCTGGTCATCAATTTTCACAATCACCTATGGCGCCCGTTGCTCACGTTTGCCGGCTGGTTCGGCTGGCACCGGCGGCCCGTGGCCAACAACTGGCTCTCGAGTTCTGATCTCGTGAACCTCACGCATCTGGCCGACTGGCAAATTGTGCAGCGCGCCAGCGGCATCCTGTGTCCGGTGCCGCTGCTCGGATTGGACCGGCTGGTGAATTCCGTGCTGCAACCGTTCGTCCCGCCGCTATCGCTGGCGATGTTTATCGTGGCGCGCCCGCGGCGGACATTTAACCCGACGCCGCGCAAAACCGTTTCCGTGGTCATTCCGGCGCGCAACGAAGCCGGCAACATCGAAGCAGCGGTCCGGCGCACACCGGAGATGGGCGAATGGACCGAGCTGATTTTCGTGGAAGGGCATTCCCGCGACGACACCTGGGCGCGGATCGAACAACTGCCGCGGCAGTTTCCCGAGCGTCGGATCAAAATCATGCGCCAGAGCGGTCGCGGCAAAGGCAACGCAGTGCGCGACGGCTTCGCGGTCGCCGAGGGTGAAATCCTGATGATCCTCGACGCGGACTTGACGATGCCGCCCGAGGAGCTACCGAAATTTTATGAAGCGGTGGCCTCGAACCGTGCCGAGTTCGCGAACGGTTCACGCTTGGTTTATCCGATGGAAAAACGCGCGATGCAGTTCCTGAACATGTGCGCAAACAAGACGTTTGGCATCATTTTCACCTGGCTGCTCGGTCAGCCGTTGAAAGACACGTTATGCGGCACGAAAGTCATTCGCGCGGACGACTACAAGAAGGTGGTCGCGAATCGCGCGTACTTCGGCGATTTCGATCCGTTCGGTGATTTCGACCTGCTGTTTGGCGCGAGCAAATTGAGCCTAAAAATCGCCGATGTTCCGATCCGTTACCGCGAGCGCACCTACGGCACGACGAACATCCACCGCTGGAAACACGGCTTGCTGCTCCTGCGCAGGGTGATTTTCGCCGCGCGGACGCTGAAGTTTGGGTGAGTTGAAGTCTAGAGCGGTTGAAGATTTTCCGTGGCCG
>CAITEM010000538.1 GCA_903891395.1 uncultured Hyphomicrobiales bacterium
AGCATCCGCACCAGTTCGGAGCCGGTATAGCTGGACGCGCCGAGCACGCCGATTTTTGCCTTGGTCGCCATCTTCAACCCCTTCGATTCCGGGCAAGCCTAGCAGCCCGCCATGACAAATGCTCCCAAGCGGGAGACGCTGATAGAACCGGATTGGGGGGATGCAAAGTGCCGCGGCCCAAAACCGGCGGCACGGGGACGATTAAACGCGAACGCGCGCCCGTGCCGTGGTGATACGGCGGCGGCGGAGACCTGCTGTTGCGAACGGCGGCGTCATAAGTCGCGATATAGGGCGCGGCGGGTTCCCGGTCAAGAACGCCCAACGAAAAGGCCGCCAAACCGGCGGCCTTCTTTATTGCAACGGCGTGTCGGCTGGCCTTAGACGATCGGCACCAGACGGTAGCCGGCGCCGTTCTTTTCGACGTGGCCGACGCAGGGGAATGGAAAGTGATAGCCGATCACCGGCAGCTTTTCCGCCGCCGCCATGTCGTAGATTTTGTGGCGGGTCTGCACGGCTTGCGCACCGTCATTGTCGAACATCGCCTGCCAGTCCGGATTGCGCAGGAACAGCGCCGGAATATTGGTGACGTCGGACTGCACCAGCATCTTTGCCGAACCCGACGCCACCACGAATGAGGTGTGACCGGGCGTATGGCCGGGCGACGCGATCGAGGTGATACCGGGCGCGACTTCCTTGTTCGGCTCGTAAGGCGTGACCTTCAAACCTTCCATCATCTTCTTGACGCCGGCGAACTGGCTCTTGTTGAAGCCGTTGGCCTTGCTCTGGTTGGCGTCGTCGCCCCAGAACGCCGCTTCCACCGCGGGCACCAGAATTTCGGCGTTCGGAAACGCCGGGGTGCCGTCGGCGTTCTTCAGGCCGCCAATGTGGTCGCCGTGGAAATGCGAGATCAGCACAATGTCGACCGACTTCGGATCGATGCCGGCGGCATCCATATTGCCGCGCGCCTGCCCGACCACACCTTTGCTGCCGGCAAAAGCGCCGAGACCGTTGCCGGTGTCGATCGCGATGAGCTTCGAACCGGTGTTGACCAGCATCGGGCTGAACGGGATCGTCACCTGCCCGTTCGGGATATAGGCCTCGGTCGCCGCTTCGATCGCCTTGTCCTTGCTGACATTGGCGATGAACGTGTCCGGCATCGGGAACGTGCGTGCGCCGTCACTCAATTGGATAATTTCATAGTCGCCGAGTTTGTAACTGAAGACGCCGGTGCTCTTGGCGCCCTGCGGTGCCGCGGCGAAGGTTGGACGAATACCGAACGGTGTCAGCGCTGCGGCCGCGCTTGCGCCGGATAATAGAGTGCGGCGGGTGAGTTGGATCATGGCTTTGCTCCCTGCTGGTTTTGTTTTGCGAACGAAGGTCAGACGTTCGGATTCCAGGCCGCCTGAATCTCCCAATCGCCGGGGCGGGCTTTGTACGAGACCAGACGGCGGCCTGCTCGCGTCTCGTTGGCAGCACTAACACCGATTTTATCGAAATATTCCGGCACCGTCCTGAGCAATCCATATAGGCGAAGGCGCGCGGGTTCGCTAAGCTCGGCTGTGTCGACAAACGTGCGCTGCATCGTGCGGTGCACAAAATAAAGCCGGCTCGACCGGCCAACAATTCCTCGGGAGGAATATATGAATCGCTTGATGACAATCGCTGGCGCTGCGTGCGTCGCGCTGACGACGGGTTCGGTTGCCTTTGCGCAGGCGCCGGCAGCGCCTGCCGCCCCGCCGGCGCAGCCATCGGCCGGTGGCACGCCAGACAAAATGCCGTTCGACATTCCCTATGGCATGCCGATCGACGTCGAGCACGCCAAGCAACTGGTGGCGGCCGCCGAAGGCGAAGCCAAAAAGCGCGGCTGGAAAATGAATATCGCGGTCGTCGACAACAACGGCGACCTGATCGCGTTCGAGCGCATGGACGGCGCGCAAGTCGCCTCTGTGACCATCTCGCAGGGCAAAGCGCGCACCGCCGCCCGCTTCCGCCGGGAATCGCGGTTGTTCTACAACGCCTACGAGACCGGCCACCCGTATGTGTCGACGCTCGATCCGGGTCTGGTCGCCTCCCCCGGCGGCTTTCCGCTAGTTGAAGGCGGCAAGATGATCGGCGCCATTGGCTGCAGCGGCGGCACCGGCGATCAGGATGCCGCGACCTGCAAGGCCGGCGCGGATCTGGTGAAATAACCGACCCAGAAATGACGAAGACGAACTCCGCCGGCACAACCGGCGGAGTTTTTTTATGCGCTCCAAGTCATGGTCAGAAAAAAGTCATGGCCAGAAATATGAGATGGCTTGCGAAATGCCGTCGCCGAGCGTCAGCAGAACGGCTGCCCAGACCAAAGCCGACGAGAAGTTCGCCAGTTGAAATCGCCAGAACGGCATTTCGAAAATCCCGGCGATCAACGGCACCACGGCGCGCAGCGGCCCAAAGAACCGGCCGATGAAAATGCCGGCCGCGCCCCACTTCTTCATGAAAATCTCGCCGCGCGGGATCATGTCCGGATGCCGCGACAACGGCCAGATATTCTGCACGCGGTGTTCGAGCTTCAGCCCGATCCAGTACGACAGCCAATCGCCGAAGGCCGCGCCCAGCGCGCCCGCGATCCAGACCGGCCAAAAATTGATGCCGCTCTGTCCGATCAAGGCGCCGATCGCGACCAGCGCGCCCCAGGCCGGGATCAACAATGAAATGAAAGCCAGCGACTCGCCGAACGCGAGCGCAAAGACGATGGGCGGCGCCCAGACCGCATGGTCGCGGACAAAGGCGATGAGCGCGTCGACGTATTCTTTGAATTCCATCGCAACCGTCTTAGCCCGCCGCCGCCATCCGCGCCAGCATCAGGCCGGCAAGGCCGGCTGTTCGTCGCCCGGAAACAGATGGCTGACCGCCACCAGCCCCATGATCAGCAACGGCACCGCGAGAAACGCGCCGACCGGTCCCCACAGCCAGCTCCAGAACACCAGAGACAAAAACACGGTCAGCGGATTGAGCGTCAGCCTGCGGCCGATGAGGCTCGGTGTGATGAAGTGCCCTTCCATCGTCGCGAACACGACGAACAGCAGCGGCGCCGCCAGGGCGAGCGTCAAGGTCGGGAACGTCACCAGCCCGACCAGGAACAACGCCGCTTCCATCATCAACGCGCCGATATAAGGCAGAAAATTGAGAATGAAGCCCAGCACCGCCCAGGCGACCGGGTCCGGCAGGCCGACGGCCCAGGCGATCACACCGGCGGCGACGCCGACCGCGAAATTGATGATCGCGACCATGCTCAGGTAGCCGGTCAGATTGTGCTCGATGTCGTTCATGATCTTGAGCGTGCGCAGCCGCGCCTCGCGATCCTCGAAGAACGCCACCACCACCCGCCGCAGCCTGGTGCGGCCGATCAGCATGAAGAACAAGGCGCCGAAGAAGATGAAGACTTCGCCGATCGCCGGCGTCACGATGGCAAACACCGGTTGCACGAAGGCGGCGATATCGACGCCGAGGCCACCGTTGCCCTGGTCGCCAGGCAACAGCGCCTTGCGCACCTCCTGCATCATCGCCCAGGGGCGATCCAGCACGCGCAACTTGTCCTGGACGTTGCGGCCGATTTCCGGCGCCTTGCCGATCCAGTCGACGGCCGGACCGGCCAACAGCACGATGACACCGTAGAACACCGCGATCACCAGAATCCACAGCACGATGGCGGTCAGTATCGAAGGAATACCGGCGCGTTCGGCGCGGGCCGACAGCGGCCCCAGCATCATCGTGACGACGAAGGCGGAGACCAACGGCAGCAGCAGCGGCCGGGCGAATTCGAGCGAGGCGATGAGGATGATGACAAAGATACCGATGGTCGCGACCTGCGACGTCGTGCGCCAGACGCGCGAGACCTCGGTGATCGGCTGGGGATCGTTGACGCCCAGCCGCTCGCGGCGCCCGTTGCGGGCAGCCTCGGTCGTTTCGGCGCGCTTCGGTTCGTTGTTCACAGAGCCTCCCCCGCGCCTTAATGAGGCGCCGTAACCCGCTATAACGGCCCAACCCCGATTTGGTTGCCTTCAGCATGCCATTAACCCTTGGTATGGCAGCCTTTCCCCGCAATTCCGGTACCGCGCCGCCGTGGCATAGTGCTGGCAAGTGATTCGCTTCGTACCCATCTGAAGGCTTCCATGGCTAAGACCGCGGCTAAGAAAAAGATCACCAAGCAACCCGACCTGTTCGGCGGCGACGCCCCGAAGGCGGCGAGCGCGCGTCAGGCGCCGGCCCGGCCCGCGCCGTCGCGCGAAAAGCCCGCGTCGCGCGGCGCGAGCGCCGAGAGCGGCTACACCGCCAAGCACATCGAGGTGCTCGAGGGTCTGGAGCCGGTGCGCCGCCGCCCCGGCATGTATATCGGCGGCACCGACGAAAAGGCGCTGCATCATCTCTTCGCGGAAGTCATCGACAACGCG
>CAITEM010000539.1 GCA_903891395.1 uncultured Hyphomicrobiales bacterium
CGATCACACATCAACCCGCGCTCGCCCCGTCTCCGCAACCCCGGCCAGCTCCGACGGCGCGAGCGCTAGCGTCAAAAACCGTCGCGCGAAGGGGTCAACATTGGACGCCGATCAGGGGTCAAAGTTGGACGCCGATTGACACGATTTTATCCTGAGGAAGCGAGCATGTCTGGGCTTGATGACCATTTCGGTACTGGCCGCGGCGTTTCGCGCGGCGGTCTACCCCGCTATTCTTTTCGGATCGCGTTTTCAGCTTTGACCCATGTACCGAACAGCTTCTCGATCCACGCCACCGCGCAAAGCAAAGTCTCGGACCTGAATGTCGCGGTCACGCCATCGCCCGGATCGACATCGCGGTCCGGCCCGATCAGGACGGAAGGGCACCCTGCGTTATGGGCCGCGACGGCATCGCGCGGATCGTCGCCGATATAGACGCTGCGATCGATCTGAAACGAATGCTCGTGCGCGGCGCGGCGGAACATACCCGGCGCCGGCTTGCGGCAATCGCAATTGTCGTCCGGATGATGCGGACAGATATAGACATCGACGATGTCGATGCCGCGCGCGCTCAGACCGGCAACCATTCGACGATTAATGTCGTCGACCGTTGCGCGATCGACAATGCCGCGGCCGATACCGGCCTGATTGGAGATGACGATAAAGCGATAACCAGCCTTGGCCAGCTGCTGCATCGCTTCGACATTGTCTTCGAGCCAGACGAAATCATCCCAGCGGGTAAGATAACCGCCGTTCGGCGGTCGCCGGTTTATCGTTCCATCGCGGTCGATCATGAGAATCTGGCCGACGGCGGGATTTGGCGGTGCTTGCCGTTCCGGCCGACTGTGTTCGTCTCCAGACACTGATTGACCTTTTTTATTCAATTGTGCGCGCCTTCGCTCCCCGAACCTATACTTTCGAGGTTGATTTTCAATCGGCGTGACCGCTGGACCGATATCGTCGCTCCAGGGGAGCCGCTGCCCTGCTGCTAGCCTGGCACCCAGGCAGCTGCCGCCACCCGGCGCCGGTTTATGGTTAACATCTCATTAAGGTGCCTGCCGTAAACATTAACAGGACGGCCTATTCTATGCGGTCGTCTGCGCGCGCCCGCATGGTGCCGCAGGCCGGAAACCTTGCGAGCAAAGAACCAAAGCATGACAGGCCAGGTTCCTCGACATTCCAAACGGCAACCGAGATCGATCCTGCTGGTCGTCTTGCCGTACCGGCTGGGCGACGCGACCACCGATACCACCAAGAAAGCGGTTCGCAGCTTTCTGGCCTTTCCTTATGGCGTGCTGACGCTCGCCTCCTACCTCAAGCGCTATGCCGGCAACCTCGGCGCCGTTGAGGTGCTGGACCTGAACCTGCCGTCATCCGACAGCGCCGGCATTCTGCTGGCCCGCAAGCTCGCCAGCATGCGGCCGGATATCGTCGGCTTTTCGATGTCCTATGACGTCTCCTATCCTTGGCTCAAATCGCTGGCGAAATCGGTCAAGGATCAGAACACCGGCATCTTTGTCGTCGCCGGCGGGCCCGCGGTGACCACTGCCTATACCGAGATGCTGGCCGAATGCTCTCACCTCGACGCCGCCTGCTATTCGGAGGGCGAAGTCGGTCTTAAGAATCTGATCGAAGCCGACGATATCGCGCTGGCCGCGGCGCAGGACCCTTGGGTGACGAAAGAGAAACTGGAGCGCAAGGCGCACACCAAGCCGGTCTATGACGATCTCGACAAGATCATCGACGTCGATTACGCGATGGTCGATATCGGCGCGTACAGCATGAAAGAGGCGTTTTCGCCCTTCACCAAATTCACCGAGTCGTCGAAGCAGTTCTTCATCGTCACGTCGCGCGGTTGCCCGTTCAAATGCGTGTTCTGCGCCGAGCCTTCGTTCCACGGCGCCAATATGCGCTACGCCAGCGTCGATCGCGTCGTCGAACATGTGGCGCGGCTGAAAGAGCAATACGGCCTGAGCGTCTTGACGATCTACGACGACCAGATCCTGATGAACAAGGCACGCGCCAAGGAACTGTTTTCCAAGCTGATTCCTCTGAATATCCGCATTGAGATGCCGAACGGCGTGACCTTGTCCTATATCGACGAGGAGATGGCGGCGACGATGAAGAGCGCCGGCGTCGATACGTTGTTCCTGGCCATCGAGCACGGCTCCAAGCGCGTGCTCAAGGACATCATCAAGAAACCGATATCCTTTAACCGCATCAAGCCGACGATCCAGCTGTTGCAGAAGGCCGGCATCTTCGTCTGCGGCTTCTTCGTCATCGGCCTGCCGGGCGAGACCCGCGCCGAGCGGCAGGAAACGCGCGACGCCATATACGACTGGGGCCTCGACTGGTCGTTTTTCAATTACGCGACGCCGCTGCGCGGCAGCGAATTGTTCCGCCTGTGCAAAGAGAACAAATGGATTGACGAAAAATACCTGCCGATCGGCGCCATCGACATGACCGACTACGTCATCACCGCGCCGGGCATGGACAAGGCGGAAATCAAGCAGGCGGTTTCCGAGATGAACCTCGAACTTAACTTCGTCAATAATCACAATCTGCGTATCGGCAATCTCGATACCGCCTATCGCGCCTTCCGCGAAGTGGTCGAGCGCCATCCTGGCCAGCCTTTCGCCCAGTATTTCCTCGGCAAAACTCTGATCGAGATGGGCGCGCCTCCGGCACACGCCGACGTCCATTTCAGCAAGTACCGAGAGATCATCGCGTCGTCCGCGATCTGGCGCGACGCCGCCGAGAAATTCGGATTACAGTTCTATCCCGATCATATGCCGCACCAGGCGCCGCGTCAGGCCGCGCCCGCTGTTGAAAGGC
>CAITEM010000540.1 GCA_903891395.1 uncultured Hyphomicrobiales bacterium
CACATGCCGGCGGCGGTGTTCTCGTCGAACTGCCGCCATTCAAAATCGCCGTCGGCCTCGCCGATCCAGTCTTCGTAGGCGACCGCGTTCTTCAGCGTCGTTGCCGGCATGTGCGCGGCGTCGGTGAGAATGACGTAGCGCTCGATGGCCGGCAGCCTGTCGGCGATCTTTTCCAAGTGCGGCACGAAGGTGAGATCGACGAACATCATGCGATCGCCGGCGTGGTTGACGATCCAGACGATCTGGTCGGGAAACAGCCGTGGGTTCACGGTGTGATAGATCGCGCCGATGCCGAGAATGCCGTACCAGCATTCGAGGTGGCGCCACGTATTCCACGCCAGCGTCGCGACACGGTCGCCGAGCTTGATGCCGTCTTTGTCGAGCCGCTGCGCCACCTTGAGCGCGCGGGCGCGGATCTCGCGGTAATTGGTTTCGACGATCGGCCCCTCGACCGATCGGGTGATCACTTTGCGCTCGCCGTGAAACTTGGCGGCGTGGTCGATGATGCGATGAAGCAGCATCGGCCAGTCCTGCATCAGGCCCAGCATGTTCCCTCTCTCCCGGGGGCGCACTGCTCCTTCGTGGGAGTGTGCGTCGCATTCTTATCTTTTGGGCCAGCCCCTCGCTGGCCGTCTGTCAGGTTAGCGGTCGCCCCGGGCGGCGCAATGGTCTCGTCGCTCCGAAAGGAGGGCCGATTTGGCTTCGCGGGCGAACGCGCATATACCGCGACCGGCCCGCCAACGACCTGACATGGACCTGCCTTGAGGCTGAAGATCGCTCTTCTTTCGTTGGCGCTTGCTTGCGGCGGCCCGTTTGGGACCCCGGCGCTGGCCGACGACGAGCCGGCGTCGGCGGTCGCACCCATCCCCGAGGCGGTTCCCCTGCCGCGTCCGCGCCCGTCGCAAAAGCCGGGCTGGATCGAGCCGCACACGTTCCGCGAGGCCGCCGGCGCCGATTTCGATTCCAACGCCGTCACCAGCGAGCCCTCGGCCTGTCGTCAGCGTCTGGAGAAATTCGCCGTCATCGCGCCGCTGCCGCGGCTGATCGGGCCGGGTACTTGCGGCGGCGGCGACATGATCGAGCTGAGTTCCGTGCTGATGCCCGGCGGGGCGCCGATCCCGATCAAGCCGGCGCCGATCCTGCGTTGCGCCATGGCGGAGCAACTGGCGATCTGGGTGCGCGACGAGGCCGCGCCGCGCATCGTCAAGGCCGGCGCGGTGCTGCGCCAGCTCGATACCTACGACGACTATAGTTGCCGTGGCCGTAACCGCATCGTCGGCGCGCGCATGAGCGAGCACGGCAAGGGCAACGCGGTCGACGTGCGCTCGTTTACCTTCACCGATAACCGTGTCGTCATGCTGACCGACGTCAAGGCGTCGAAGGAACTTCGCCTCGGCATTCGCGAAAGCGTCTGCGCCCGGTTCTCCACGGTGCTCGGTCCGGGTTCCGACGGCTATCATGAAGAGCACATCCATCTCGATCTCGCCGACCGCCGCGGCGGCTATCGCATCTGCCAATGGGACGTGCGCGAGCCACCGCCGCCACCTTTGCCGAAGCCGGAGGAAGAGGCTGTCGCCGCCGAATTGGCCGACAAACCCTTGCCGTCGTCCCTGCCGCTCAGTGGCGGAATTGGGGCGGCGCGACGGAAACTGTAACGTCCCGTCCACCTTCCGTTCATGGTTTTGGGGCTAGCTAGCCCCCCATGACCATCGTCAATCCACGCAGCATCGGCCTGCCGCCGGCCCAAGTGACGCGCCGCGGCTTGCTGACGCGCGGGCCTGGCGCTGACCGGCGCCGTCGGCCTCGTCGGTGCGGGCACAGGCGCCTATGCCGCGGTCGATGCCGCCACCGGACTGGTCGTCACCGACTACGCGCCACTGCCGCCCAACTGGCCGGCCGGCCGCCGTCTCACCATTACCGTGATCGCCGACATCCATGCCGGCGGCCCGAACATGGGCATCGCGCGGGTGCGCGACGTGGTCGATACCGCGCAGTCGCTCAATTCCGATCTGGTCGTGATCCTCGGCGATTATTTCGCCACGCACCGTTTCATCACCGAGCATGTGCCGCACGCCGCCTGGGCCGCCGAGCTGGGACGGCTCAAGGCCAAACACGGCGTCTACGCCATTCTGGGCAATCACGACTGGTGGTACGACGTGGACGGCGTACGCGCCGCGCTGCATCAAGTCCGCATACCGCTGATGTCGAACGACGCGGTGCT
This sequence comes from uncultured Hyphomicrobiales bacterium, assembly GCA_903891395.1. Lineage (GTDB taxonomy): Bacteria > Pseudomonadota > Alphaproteobacteria > Rhizobiales > Xanthobacteraceae > Pseudolabrys. The sequence goes on from CAITEM010000540.1 coordinate 2,222, forward strand.
GCTTGGCGCGCCGGGTGCGAAGTTCTGGCTGGCCGGCATCGACGACCAGCTCGCGCATTATGTCGGGCACAAGACTTTCCGCGGCGAGGACGATTTGCCCGGCACGCTCGCCAAAGTGAAGACCGACGACCCGGTCATCCTGCTGGTGCACGAGCCCGACATCTTCACGCAGGTGCCGCCGCGCGTCGCGCTGACGCTGGCCGGTCACACCCATGGCGGCCAGATCGTGTTTCCCTTTATGCCGCCGTTGTGGACGCCGTCAGCCTATGGCGCGCGTTATGCCTATGGCCACATCGTCGAACAGGATCGCCACATGATCGTGTCGGGCGGCCTGGGCACCAGCAAGGTGCCGTTGCGCCTCGGCGTCACGCCGGAAATCGTGCGCGTCACGCTGGGGGCGTAAGCCCCAAACAAAAACGGCGCCCGAAGGCGCCGTTTTCAAATCCAGATATTCGCTCGGCTTAGTGCGTGCTGCTGGTGCCGCTCGAGGCCATGCGCGGCGAGAACGGCGAGTCGCCCTGGTGCGGCGCCAGCACCACCACGACGGTGCCGGTCTTGACCCGCTTGTACAGGTCGATGACGTCCTCGTTGGTCATGCGGATGCAGCCCGAGGAAATCGCCTGGCCGATGTATTCCGGCTGGTTGGTGCCGTGAATGCGGTACATCGTGTCCTTGTTGCCGTCGAACAGATAGAGCGCACGGGCGCCCATCGGGTTCTGCGGACCGGACGCGACGAAATCAGGAACGTCCATGCGCTTCTTGATCTCGGCGGTCGGCGTCCAGGTCGGCCACTCGGTGAGACGGCCAACCTTGGCGACGCCCGACCACGACAGAGCTTCGTCGCCGACGGTGACGCCGTAGCGGATCGCCTTGCCGCCATCCATGACGTAGTAGAGATAGCGCGCATCGGAATCGACCACGATCGTGCCGGGCATTTCCTTGCGGTGATATTCGACGATGTGCCGGCGATAAGGCTCGGCGATGTCGGCCTTTTCGTACGGCGCCGCCGCCAGCAACTTCTTGTCGCGCGGCGTCAAATTCGCTTCCGAGGCCGGCTCCATGGTGGACTGCATGCAGCCGCCAAGCACCAAACCGGCGCCTACCAACACAACCCACAAACCCTTGATCGCCATTTTACTTCCTCTTTCCGGTCGCTCGAATCAGCGCCCCGTCACCTGAATATTGAGACCGCAATTAACCGAAACGCTCCAGTAATAGCTATGTTTTCGGCCTATTCCCGTGCGCTTCCTGTGGACCTGTTGCAGGAATGCCGCGCCGACTTTAGACGGTCTCCGGTACCCGAAAGTGCCCGGCGCCGCAGCAAATTCACTTTACCGGCAAGGCGTTAATGGTTGGTTCACTATACCGCGCGGTAAATGGGTGAAATTAACTCAAAGGCCGTCGGCTTTCTCGAATCGCCACGATAGGACACCAATGGCCGCGCAATTTGGCCCCAGTTTGGGATCAGATTCCGAACGAGGACGACACCAAGGAAGCCTCAGAGAAACTCAAAACAACAGATCGGAGTAATGGACGTGACAATGCAAGCGACGAAGGCTGCGGAGCAGCACGAGAACAAGCAACAAGACTCCCAGCGCCAGCAGAACACGCTCGACAACCGCTATGGAAAAATCGGCATTTCGGCAGTGGCCGCCGCCGTTCGCTGCAAAGGCGACCGGGAGACCGTTTCCGAATACCGGATTCCCTACGATCGCGACTAAGCGACCGGGCGTTTGATCCTGCCGGCCGCGCGACACGCTTCGCGCGGGCCAGCACCCTCGATACGCATGACGCCGTGCCAATCTCGTGCGGCTTGAGCCTGAAGCCGTGCGGCGCGTTTGACGCTTATTGCGTTTAGCGCTTGCACGATGCCGCGCCATCGGGTCATTGGGGGGAGGGACCTCCAGACACACGGCGTGCGCACATGCTCTCGGTCTACACTCCGCGCGGCACATCGCTTGAACGAAGCGCGGTCGAGGTCGGCGAAGCGCCGCCCGACACGGCGGTCTGGATCGACCTCGTTTCCCCGACCGTCCAGGAAGACAAGCTCACCGAACAGTTTCTCGGCATCGCGGTGCCGACCCGCGAGGAAATGCAGGAGATCGAGGTCTCCAGTCGGCTCTATGTCGAGAACGGCGCGCGCTACATGACGGCGACGCTGATGTGCCAGTCGGACACCGCGACGCCCAAGACCACCGCCGTCACCTTCATCCTGTCCAGCCACCGCCTGTGCACCGTGCGCTACGACGACCCGCGGCCCTTCGCCATCGTCGAGCACAAGCTGGCGCGGGCCTGCTCGCCCAAAGTGTCCGGCGAGACCGTGTTGATGGATCTGCTCGACGCCGTGGTCGACCGCTCCGCCGACATTCTCGAGCGCATCGGCGCCGAGGTCGACGCCGTGTCGCACTCGATCTTCGAGCCGGACGAGAACGAGGCGCCGCCGTCCTACAACGACGTGCTCAAGGCGCTCGGCCGCAAGGGCGATCTCACCTCCAAGGTCCGCGAGAGCCAGGTCTCGGTCGGTCGGCTGCTGTCGTTCCTCGCGCATGAAGCCGAGGTGATGAAGTGGACCAAGGACATGCGCGCGCAGTTGCAGTCGATGCAGCGCGACGTGGTGTCGCTGACCGACCACGCCAGTTATCTCTCGGGCAAGATCACGTTCCTGCTCGACGCCATGCTTGGCGTGGTCAACATCCAGCAGAACAACATCATCAAGATATTCTCCATCGCCGCGGTGATCTTCATGCCGCCGACCTTGGTGGCGTCGGTCTACGGCATGAATTTCAAGTCCGGCATGCTCGAACTGGACTGGGAATACGGCTATCCGTTCGCGCTGTTCCTGATGGTGCTCGCCGCCATCGTGCCGCTGCTGATCTTCAAGTGGAAGAAGTGGCTGTAGGCGAAGGCCTTCTTATTACTGCGTCCGTCGCAATTCGCCGGCGGCGCGGGCCAGAATCTCGACCACTTTGGCTTCGGCATCCGCATCGCCTTCGAGCCGCGTGACCGCGACGTCGCGCAAGTTCTCCAGCGCGGCGCGCACCAGTTGCGGCATGCGGTGGCGCTCATTTTCGCGGCCTTCATCGCGCTCGCGATTGCGAACCGCTTTCTCGCCGATCAGAGCGATGCGTTTGAGAATGGCGTCGACCAGCGCGCGGTTCGCCTTGAGATGCGCGCTGCCTTCTTCCGTGATGGTGAAAAGCTTCTTGGCGCCTTCGGGCTGCGACGTCAGTTGTCCGACTTCTTCGAGGTACGTGAGGGTCGGATAGACGATGCCCGGGCTCGGGCTGTACCAGCCGGAGGTTTTCTCTTCCAAGACCTTGATCAGGTCGTAGCCGTGACGCGGCTGTTCCTCGATCAGGGCCAGCGCGATCAGGCGCAGGTCGCCCTGGGCCAGCATGCGGCCGGCGCGCAGGGTGTCGTCGTCGCCGCCGCGATGACGGCCGCCGAAGCCGCGGCCTCCGAAGCCATGCCGGTGCCGGCCTTCGCGGCCGCCGGCAAAGTGCCGCTCGTGGCGGTCTTCAAAACAGTGTCTCATGAATAGTCCTTTTGTTTCAGTTAGATACCTCATCATTGACAGATAAGATATATCTTTCGATAGCTCCTAAGTAGGCGATCTAGCGATATAGCGCAAGATATATCTTTGATATTTCTATCGTAGGACCCGGCACAGCGATACGGCAGCGCTCCGCACCCTCACGTTGTGAACATGAGCAAGGAAGTCAGCGTACCTGGCGCCGTAAAGAATACGGGCGGCGACGCGTTGGCTGTTATTGCTGAAAATTGAATCGGGAAGCGCGCGACACACTGAGTGCCGTCGCGGGGTTGACCGCCGTCGGTCAACTAAACGTGCTGGCCTCCGTTGATGTGAATCTCTGCGCCGTTCACATACGAACTCATCTCGGTGCACAACACGTAGATGATCTTGGCGACTTCGTCGGGCGTGCCGAGACGCTGCATCGGAATCTGCTCGACGATCTTCTCGGTGCCCGGCGACAGAATGGCAGTGTCGATTTCGCCCGGTGCGA
>CAITEM010000541.1 GCA_903891395.1 uncultured Hyphomicrobiales bacterium
GCGAGGTTGGCTTCGCCCTGCGACAGCGATTCAATGGTGCTGCCGATGCTGAGGGCCTGGACCTGATAGGCGGCATTGCGCGCCGAGAACACGGTGCGGAACACACAATCCTTCACGCTGGTGCCGGCGACGGTGACGCCGTGACGGCGCATCAGCACCATCATGCCTTTGCCCATGGCCCGGGCCAGCGAGGCGCCCTCTTCCGGCTGGATCACCAGCATGTTGGTGTCGCCGAACTCATCGTGCTGGTCCCAGAACGGCGGCTTGATGCCGCCGACAGCGCCGAGATGGAACACCGGCACGTAATCGATACGGTTGGCCAGCAATGGCATGAAGGCCGGGCAATGGTGATGGCAAACCGACATCACGTCCGGCCGCGCCTTGTAAATTTCGCCGTGAATCACGCGCTCCGAATATTGGCCGACGCCGGGATCACGCAGCGGCTGCGAGTCGATGTCGTATTCGATGAAGTCGTCCGGCGTCACCAGTTCCGGCGCCCGCGACCGCGACAGAAAGTAGCGGTTCGGGTTGTCGGGATGGCGCATGCTGACATGACCGAAGGCGTCGATGACACCTTCGTTGGCGACGATACGGTTGGCGAGCGCGAGTTCGGCGCGGGCTTCGGCGAGTTTATTGGCCACTGGCATTTCCTCTTGTCGTTTCTCGTTACGGTGTCCCGCATCGCAGGACGTTGGCGGTGTCTCATATTATAGGCCAACCGCCGGCGAAAGCGACGCGGTGCTTGACAGATCGCGACGGTTGAGGCGGGTTCATACAACCATGCCGGAAGCACAGATAGTCGTCGACAACGTCAGCCACATGTATCGGCCGCCGCGCGGCCGGGCGGTGCTGGCGCTCGACCAGATCTCGCTGGAGGTGGCCAATCGCGAATTCATCGCGCTATTAGGCCCTTCCGGTTGCGGCAAATCGACGTTGCTGTACCTGATCGGCGGCTTCCTGCCGGTCGAAACCGGCGCCATCCGGATCGACGGCGCGCCCATCGGCGGCCCCGGCCCCGACCGTGGCATCGTGTTCCAGCATTTCGCGCTGTTTCCGTGGAAAACCGTGCGCGGCAATATTCTCTACGGTCTTGAACGCCAGGGCATGGCCAAGGCCGAGCGCGAAAAGCGCGCCATGGACTTCATCAACCTGGTCGGCCTGTCCGGCTTCGAGGACAGCTACCCCTCGCAACTGTCCGGCGGCATGAAGCAGCGCACTGCGATTGCCCGCACGCTGGCTTTCGATCCGAAAATCTTGCTGATGGACGAACCGTTCGGCGCGCTCGATGCCCAGACGCGCGGGCTGATGCAGGCCGAGTTGCTGCGCATCTGGCAACGCACGCCCAAGACCGTGATCTTCGTCACCCACGACGTGCAGGAAGCGGTCTATCTCGCCGACCGCGTCGCGGTGATGTCGGCGCGGCCGGGGCGCATCAAGACCATTGTCGACACCAAGTTCGACAAGAACGATCCCAATTTGTTCAAGACCAAGGCCTTCGTCGACAAGGTCGACGAGATCTGGAACCTGGTGCGCGACGAGGCCATCAAAGCGCAAGGCAACCGCGTGCCATGACAAAGGCACTGATCCGCTACAGCCCCCTTCTCATCCTGGCCATCGCCTGGGAATTGGCGGCGCGGCTGGAGCTGGTGTCGAGCACGGCGCTGCCGCCTCTGTCCGATGTGATCGTCGCCTGGATCGACATGATGAAGGACGGCGAATTGATCACCAATGGCGGCGCGTCGCTCTATCGCGGCGCAACCGGACTGGCGCTGGCGATCGTGGTCGGCGGCGCGCTCGGCATCGCCATGGCGTGGTGGAAGCCGGTCAACGTGCTGCTCGCGCCGATCGTGGAAATCTTCTATCCGCTGCCGAAATCGGCGTTGATCCCGGTCACCGTGATCTGGCTCGGCTTCGGCGACGGCTCCAAGATTTTGCTGATCTTTCTCGGCTGCATGCTGCCGGTGACCATCGGCGCCTTCAACGGCGCGCGCGCCAGCGAGCAGGTGCTGGTGTGGTCGGCGCGCAGCATGGGCGCCAGCAAACTGCGCATGTTGTGGGACGTCGTACTGCCAAGCGCGCTGCCGGAATTGCTCAACGGCGTCCGCACCGCGCTGGCGCTGTCGTTCATCCTGCTGGTGTCGGCCGAACTGATCGTGGCGCAGAAGGGTTTCGGCTATCTCATCGGCTCGCTCGGCGCCAACGGCTCCTATGACGCGATGTATGCCGTGGTCATGACGGTGGCGTTCCTGGGCTTTGCAGCCGATAGGCTTTATCTGTTGATCACCCGCCGGACTTTCGCATGGCGCATGTAGACGCATCGGTGGCCGCGACCGAAACGCCGGCCCTGCGCCTGGCGCGGGCGCTGCTGTGGGGCTTTGCCCGGGTGTTTTCGGTCGTGCTGCTGCTGGTGGTCTGGGAAGCGCTGTCGCGCAGCGGCCGGTTCACGCCCTACCAGTTGCCGGCACCGACCGCGGTCCTGGCGCGCATATGGAGCGACGGCGCTTCCGGCGACCTGTTCATCAACACCGGGCTGACGCTGTACCGCGCACTGGTCTCGTTCGCGATCTGCGCGGTCGGCGGCGTTCTCATCGGCATGGCGATGACGCGCAGCAAAATCGCCAACTGGTTCTTCGATCCGATCATCTCGGTCGGCTTCCCGATGCCGAAGATCGCCTTCCTGCC
>CAITEM010000542.1 GCA_903891395.1 uncultured Hyphomicrobiales bacterium
AGATGGAAGTCGTCGGCGAGATCGATGATGCCCAGCAGCGTCCCGCGCGGAACCCCCTGCAGCCCGTCTTCGCCGCCGGTGAAGGGCGCCTGCAGGAAGAAGAAGTACATCATCTGCGCCAGCGCCAGGGTAATCATGGCGAAATAGATGCCCTGGCGGCGGATGGCCAGCGCACCAGCCAGCAGCCCCAGCAACGCCGCGGCCGCTGTTCCGGTCAGGATCGCCAGTTCGGGCGTCAGGCCCCAGGCCTTGGCGGCATAGGCCGACAGGTAGCTGCCCCAACCGAAATACAGCGCATGGCCGAACGACAGCAGGCCGACATAGCCGATCAGGAGATTGAAGGCGCAGGCGAACAGCGCAAAGCACATCACCTGCATCAGAAACAGCGGATAGGTCACGAACGGCGCGACCACGAGGCCGGCGACCATGACGACAAAGAAGATCGTCGCGGCATTGCTGGCTGCGGCCGAAGGCGGCGCGGCAATCGGCGTTGCAACCGGCCCGGCGACGCGCTGTTCCATCATGCTCTCCGCCCGAACAGACCCGCCGGCCGCACCAGCAGCACGATCGCCATGATGACGAAGATCATCGTGTTGGACGCTTCGGGAAAGAACACTTTGGTCAGCCCCTCGATCACGCCGAGCCCGAAACCGGTCACGATGGCGCCGAGGATCGAACCCATGCCGCCGATCACCACCACCGCGAACACGACGATGATCAGTTCCGAGCCCATCTGCGGCGACACATTGTAAATCGGCGCCGCCCTGACACCGGCATAGGCCGCCAGCGCGACGCCAAAGCCGTAGGTCAGCGTAATCATCAGCGGCACGTTGATGCCGAAGGCGCGCACCAGTGCCGGATTTTCGGTGGCGGCGCGCAAGTAAGCGCCGAGCCGCGTGCGTTCGATCACGAACCAGGTGCCGAAACAGATCGTAAGTGAAGCCACGATGACCCAGGCGCGGTAGTTCGGCAGAAACATGAAACCGAGGTTCTGCCCGCCGCGCAGCGAGTCAGGAACGGTGTACGGCAAGCCCGCGGAGCCGAAATAGTTGCGCGTCACGCCCTCGAAGATGAGCGCCAGACCGAAGGTCAGCAATAGACCGTAGAGATGGTCGAGTTTGTACAGCCACTGCAGAAACAAGCGCTCGACCAGCACGCCGGTAATGCCGACCAGGATCGGCGCGACGATCAGCGCCGGCCAATAGCCAAGCCCGGAATATTGCAGCAGCAGGTAGGCGGCGAAGGCGCCCAGCATGTATTGGGCGCCATGGCTGAAATTGATGATGTTGAGCATGCCAAAAATCACCGCGAGCCCGAGGCTGAGCAGCGCGTAGAACGAGCCATTGATCAGCCCGATCAGAAGCTGACCAAACAGTGCATTCGAAGGGATGCCGAAGATTTCGAACATGCGCACCTGTCTCTACCTTTGACCCTCGCCCTTGTGAGGAGGGTCGAACCGCCGTCCGGCGGTTCGGGGTGGGGGTCCACCATTGTCATTCGAAAAACCCCCACCCGGCTTGCTTTGCTCGCCGACCTCCCCACAAAGAGAGGTAAAGCAAGCTCGATCAGCCCTTCACCAGCGGGCAGTTGCCTTCGCTCAGCGGACGCCAAGCCTGATCGGCCGGGATCGTGGCGCGGAGCTTGTAGATGTCGCCCGGGTACTTGGATTCTTCGGGCTTCTTCACCTCGAAGAGATAGGCCGGGTGGATCTTGTGACCGTCGGCGCGGATCGAGCCCTTGCCGAACAGGATGTCGTCGGTCGGCATCTCTTCCATTTTCTTGACGACCGCCTTGTTATCGACGGCACCCGGGCCCATCGCCAGACGCGCCTTCAGGAAGTGCGTGATGCCGGAATAGACGCCGGCATGGATCATGGTCGGCAATTTGCCGGGCGCGTTGCGCTCGACGTCCCAACGCTTTTTCCAGGCGCGGTTGGCGTCGTTCATGTCCCAGTACCAGGTTTCGGTCAGCACCAGACCCTGTGCGGTCGGAAGCCCCAGCGCCGCGATGTCGCTCGCGAACACCAGCAGACCGGCCAGACTCTGACCGCCCTTGACGATACCGAATTCGGCTGCCTGCTTGATCGAGTTGATGGTGTCGCCACCGGCGTTCGCCAGGCCGATAACCTTGGCCTTGGACGACTGCGCCTGGAGCAGGAACGACGAGAAGTCATTCGTGTTCAGCGGCGTGCGCACTTTGCCGAGCACCTTGCCGCCGTTCTTTTCGACGACCGCGCTGGCATCGCGTTCGAGCGCATAACCGAAGGCGTAGTCGGCGGTCAGGAAGAACCAGCTATCGCCGCCGGTCTTCACCATCGCCGACGCGGTGCCGTTCGACAGCATCCAGGTATCGTACGTCCAATGGATGGTGTTGGCATTGCATTTGGTGCCGGTGAGGTCGGACGACGCGGCACCGGACACGATGAACAGGCCGTTCTTGTTGGCCGCCACCTGGCTCACCGCCAGCGCGACGCCCGAGTTCGGCGTGTCGATGATCAGATCGACTTTATCGACATCGAGCCACTGGTTGGCGATGTTGCTGCCGACGTCGGGCTTGTTCTGGTGGTCGCCGATGATCAGATCGACCTTCACATTCGGATGGTCTTTGGTGAAATCGGCGACCGCCAGCTTGGCAGCGGCAACCGAGCCCGGTCCGCCGATGTCGGCATACAGGCTCGACATGTCGGTGAGCACGCCGATCTTGACGTTGATCTGCTGCGCATTGGCGCTGCCGCAGACGAGAACGGCCGCGAGCGCCGCCAGCCCTAGTGTCTTTCTCATGGTCAGTTTCCTCCTTGTTTTAAATCGTTTTGTTTAGACGCCGAGATAGTCGTGCAGTTTCTCCACGTTGGCATCCAGTTCCGCGTTGCTGAACTGGTCGATGATACGTCCGTGTTCCATGACGTAGTAGCGATCCGCGACGGTCGAGGCGAAACGGAAATTCTGTTCCACCAGCAGAATGGTGAAGCCCTCTTCTTTCAGCGAGCGGATGGTCTTGCCGATCTGCTGGATGATGACAGGAGCAAGTCCTTCGGTCGGCTCGTCGAGCAGCAGAAGCCTTGCCCCGGTGCGCAGGATGCGGCCGATCGCCAGCATCTGCTGCTCGCCGCCAGACAATTTTGTGCCCTGGCTGGAGCTAAGGCGTTCCTTCAAATTCGGAAACAGATCGAAGATGCGTTCGAGCGAAAGCCCGCCCGGCTTGACCACCGGCGGCAGCATGAGGTTTTCCTCAACGCTGAGGCTGGCGAAAATTCCGCGTTCCTCCGGGCAAATCGCAATGCCGGCGCGCGCGATTTGGTTGGCGGCGCTGCCAATCAACTCGCGGCCTTCGAAGCGCACCGAACCTGAGCGTTGCGCGACCATGCCCATGATCGACTTCAGGGTCGTGGTCTTGCCGGCGCCGTTGCGGCCGAGCAGCGTGACGACCTCGCCTTCACGCACGTCGAAATTCACGCCGTGAAGAACGTGCGACTCGCCGTACCAGGCCTGCAGGTCCTTGATCGCGAGCAAGGGCGAGGTCACGTCAAGCATTGCCTGTCCCCATATAGGCTTCGCGCACTTCGGGGTTTTTCGACACCGTGGCGTAATCGCCTTCGGCCAGAACACGGCCGCGCGTCAGCACGGTGATGGTGTCGGACAGATCCGACACCACGGACAGATTATGCTCGACCATCAGCACCGTGCGGTCGGCGGCGACGCTTTTGATCAGTTGGGCGATGCGATCGATGTCCTCGTGCCCCATGCCGGCGGTCGGCTCGTCGAGCAGCAACATTTCCGGATCGAGCGCCAGCGTGGTGGCGATCTCAAGCGCGCGCTTACGGCCATAGGGCAGTTCGACTGCGGCCCATTCGGCGAATTCATTAAGGCCGACGTCGTCGATCAATTCCAGCGCGCGCACGTTGAGGCTGTTGAGGGTCGACGCCGACCGCCAGAAATCGAACGAACCGCCGCGCGAGCGCTGCAACGCGATGCGCACGTTCTCTAGTACAGTCATATGCGGAAACACCGCCGATATCTGAAACGAACGAACCAGACCGAGCCGCGCAACGTCGGCCGGCTGCGACGTCGTGATGTCCTGGCCCTTGAACAGAATGCGGCCGCGAGTCGGACTCAAGAACTTGGTGAGCAGATTGAAGCAGGTCGTCTTGCCGGCGCCGTTCGGCCCGATCAAAGCGTGAATGGTGCCGCGCTTGATGCGCAGGCTAACGCCATTGACGGCGGTAAATCCGGCAAATTCCTTGGTAAGATCCTCGGTTTCGAGGATCACGTCATCACTCATACAAGGCGTTCCCCACGACCCTCATTCTCGGCATGTTTTCACATGACGGCAAGGGTTTCTAAGGTGCTGGTATTTCATAGAAATCGGGGATTGGGAATAAGACTTTCCGATACGGCCTGCCCACAGGTGAGGCAATCTCCCGGCCGTTTCGAGCATCATGCAACGGCATACGCCATTGCGGCATCACAATATCCGCGAAGAGCGCCGTTCAACGCACGTAGCGCGTCAGCTTTTAAACCGCTTGCAGAGCGCGTCGGCGTTCTTCGCCAACAGGCCGACGTCGGCGCCGACGGCGACGAACAGATAGCCCCAGTCGATGTAGCGCTTCGCCTCTTCCTCGTTGCCGGTCAGCATGCCCGCCGGCTTGCCGACCTTCTTCAGCCGGTCCACGGCGTCCTTGATCGCCTTCTGCACGTCGGGATGCTGCGGATTGCCGAGGTGGCCGAGCGACGCGGCGAGATCGGACGGACCGATGAACACGCCGTCCACGCCCTCGACCGCAGCGATGGCTTCGAGATTTTTCAGCGCCTCGCCGGTCTCGACCTGCACCAGCACGCAGATTTCGTCATTGGCTTTGCCGAGATAGCCCGGCGTACGACCGTAGCGGCTGGCGCGGGCAGCCACCGAGACGCCACGAATGCCATGCGGCGGATAGCGCGTCGAGGCGACCGCGGCTTTCGCCTCCGCGACGTTCTGCACGTAGGGAAACAGCAGCGACTGCGCGCCGATATCGAGCGCGCGCTTGGCGAGCACCGCATCGTTCCAGGCCGGGCGGATGATCGGCGTCGTGCCGCTCGCCTGCATCCCCTGAAGCTGGCCGACCAGATCGGGGATTTCATTCGGCGAATGCTCGGTGTCGAGCAGGATCCAGTCGAAGCCCGAGTCACCGATGATCTCGGCGGCGATGTTGCTGCACAGGCTCGACCATAGGCCGATCTGCAATTTGCCGGCGGCGAGATCGTGCTTGAAGGCGTTGCGCTTGAATTCCGTCATCGTTTCCTCGTTGTTTTTTTAGATGAACTGAATGGCGATGCCGCCAAGCGGGCCGAAGTCGGCGTGTAGCGTGTCGCCTTTTTGCGCGAACACGACGCGGGTGAACGAGCCGGCCAGCACGATGTGGCCCGGCTCGAGCGCGGTGCCGACGCTGCCGAGCTTGTTGGCGAGCCAGGCGACGCCGAGCGCCGGATGGCCGAGCACGCCGGCGGCAAGGCCCGTCTCTTCGATTTCGGAGTTGCGGTACATGATGCCGCCGACCCAACGCAGGTCGACGTCCATCGGGCCGACCGGACGGCCGCCGAGCGCGATACCGGCCGCCGCGCCGTTGTCGGCGACTGTGTCAAAAATCTTGCGCTGATCCTGGAGACGCGCATCGACGATCTCGATCGCCGGAATGACGTATTCGGTGGCGCGCAAAACTTCCGCGAGGCCGACGCCCGGCCCGATGAGCCGCTTGCCCATAACGAAAGCCAGTTCGACCTCGACGCGGGGTTTGCAGTAATCGGCGTGCTTCACCTTGGCGCCGTCGGCGATCATCTGGTCGTCGAGGATGAAGCCGAAATCCGGCTCGTCGATCATCGAGGACCGCTGCATCGCCTTCGAGGTCAGACCGACTTTATGGCCGATCAGCTTGGCACCGGCCGCGATCTTGCGGTTCGCGACCTCGGTCGAGATGGCGTAGGAATCCTCGATGGTGATGCCGGGGAAAGTCACCGACAGTTGGACCGCCTGTTTGCGTTCCTGCTGTGCGTTCATCAGGATATCGGCCGCTTTGCTGCGGTCGGCGTTGGAAAGCATCGGTTCCTCCCCGTTTCTTTGCCGTGATCCTGTAGCGTTTCCGGCGGCAGGCTTGCAACCGCCCCTGCCGCGAAAGGTCAATAATGCGGCGGCGGCTCGTTTTCGCCGGATGAACCGGCGCTGTCGCTCACTTCAAGAAGCTGCTGGTCGAGCCGTGCTATCTGGCGGGTCAGGGTTTCGATCTGCTTCCACTGATCGGTGACCATGGCATTGAGGTCCTCGATGACCCGGTCCTGGTGCGAGAGCCGTGTTTCCAGCGCCTCAATGCGCGCTTCCAACGCCTCTATTTTATGCATGCGATGGTCCATCCAGCCGCGGGTCGCGGCAGAGCGCGACCATGTCGCCGAAAACCTGCCTAAATCAACCCTGCCCGCCTGCCGAATGGCCAATGTCGCTGGCGGTGTAAATCAGAAATGTTAAAAGGGATCATGAGTTTCGACACCATTATCCGCGGCGGCACCATTGCAACGGCCTCCGACACGTTCTCGTGCGATGTCGGCATCAGCGGCGGCAAAATCACGGCCTTGGGCGCCGATCTCGGCACGGCTGCCGAGATCGTGGATGCCAGCGGACTTCTGGTTTTGCCCGGCGGCATCGACAGCCACGTCCACATCGCCCAGCCGTCCGGCCCCGGCATCGTCATGGCCGACGATTTTGCTTCCGCGACGCGCGCGGCGGCTTTCGGTGGCAACACCATGGTCCTGCCCTTCGCCATGCAGCAGAAGGGCGAGAGCCTGCGCGAAGTGGTGAAGCAGTATCACGCCAAGGCCGACGGCCAGTGCTACATCGACGTCTCGTTTCACCTCATCATCGCCGACGCCACCGACGCTGTGCTCGGCCAGGAACTGCCTGCCCTCGTCCACGACGGCTACACCTCGTTCAAGGTGTTCATGACCTATGAGGGCCTTGCCCTCTCCGACATGGAAATGCTCAAGGTTATGACGGTGGCTCGTGAAACCGGCGCGCTGGTCATGGTGCACGCCGAAAACTACGACGCGATCCGCTTTCTTACGGATCGTCTCGAACAAGCCGGCAAGACCGAACCGAAATATCACGCCGCGTCGCGTCCCATTCCCGTCGAGCGCGAAGCGACGCATCGCGCGATTTCGCTGGCCGAGTTGATCGACGTACCGATCATGATCGTGCACGTATCGAACCGCGAGGCGATGGAAGAGATCGCGCGCGCCCGCCGGCGGGGCCTGAAAATCTACGGTGAAACCTGCCCGCAATATCTGATGCTGACGGAGAAGGATCTCGAAGGCCTCAATATGGAAGGCGCGAAGTATGTCTGTTCGCCGCCGCCGCGCGACAAAGAGAGCCAGGCCGCGTGCTGGGAAGGTTTGCAGCAAGGCATCTTCTCGCTGTTCTCGTCCGACCACTGCCCTTTCAAATACGATGATCCGCAGGGCAAGCTACTGCCCAAAGGCAAGACCAGTTTCCGCTGGGTGCCGAACGGCATTCCGGGCGTCGAGACGCGGCTGCCGATTTTGTTTTCCGAAGGCGTCTCCAAAGGCCGCATCACGCTCAACGAATTCGTGGCGCTGACCTCGACCAATCACGCCAAGACTTACGGACTTTATCCGAAGAAAGGCACCATCGCCGTGGGCACCGACGCCGACATCGCGATCTGGGACCCGAAGCGCAAAGAAACCATTTCGCAAACGCTGATGCACGGCGGCTCGGATTACACGCCCTATGAAGGCATCGCCGTCACCGGCTGGCCGGTTTCGACCATGCTGCGCGGCAAATTCGTCGTGCGCGACGGCAAGCTGACCGGCAAACTCGGCGGCGGCGATTACGTGGCGAGAGAGAAGTCGGAATTGGCGAAGCCGCGCGCCTAGCGCGCGTGCCACGCCGCGATCCACGCTTCCAATCGGGCCAGAGGCCGGCGCAGAAATGGCACGTCTTGCGCGACCAGAACCAGTCCGGCCAGCATCATCCAGATTCCGATAAACGGCACGATGATGCCGACAACAATCAGCAATACGGCGAGCGGGACGCGTATCCAAGGCGAAGTCGTGCGCAGCCAGTTGATGCTGCGCGCACCGAACCGCGATACGCGGGCCTTCAACTGACGCTGTTCCATGGGCTGCAACCTTCGCAAATCTTCAGCGAATGGCCGCTGCTCCGTCAACTTAGTGCTTCAGCTTCGCGTCAATGGCGAAGTCGGCTTGGGTCTTCTGCTTGACCTCATCGACCGTCACGCCGGGCGCGAGTTCGATCAGCGTCATCCCGCCTTTGACTTTATCAATGGCAAACACCGCCAGATCGGTGATTACCATGTCGATGACACCGGCGCCGGTGAGCGGCAGCGTGCACTTGTGCAGCAGCTTCGGCTCGACGGTGCCGTCTTTCGCCTTGGCCGAGTGCTCCATGATGACGACGACTTTCTTGACGCCGGCGACGAGATCCATGGCGCCGCCCATGCCCTTGACCATCTTGCCCGGGATCATCCAATTGGCCAGATCGCCGTTCTCAGCGACCTGCATCGCACCCAAGAGCGCGAGGTCGATGTGACCGCCGCGGATCATGGCGAATGAATCAGCCGAGGAGAAATAGCTGGTGGTCGGCAATTCGGTGACCGTCTGCTTGCCCGCGTTGATCAAATCCGGGTCCTCGTCGCCCTCGTAGGGGAACGGGCCGAAGCCGAGCATGCCGTTCTCGCTCTGCAGTTGAACGCTCATGCCGTCGGGAATGTAGTTCGACACCAGCGTCGGAATGCCGATGCCG
>CAITEM010000543.1 GCA_903891395.1 uncultured Hyphomicrobiales bacterium
CGGCGGCGAAGTTCTGGATCTGCAAGCGCACGCCTTACGTGACCTTCGAGGCGATGGAGGTGCTGGGCGGCTCCGGCTACATCGAAGAGAGCATCCTGCCGCGGCTCTATCGCGAGGCCCCGGTCAATTCGATCTGGGAGGGCTCCGGCAACGTGATGTGCCTCGACGTATTGCGTGCCATCGAGCGTACGCCGAAGGCCGCTGAGGTGTTGCGCGAGGAGTTTGCCAATAGTGACGCGCGCGTGAAAACTTTCGCCCAGCGTCTCGCCGAACGCCTGGCCGCCAGCGACCGCAACGATGAATCGCAAGCCCGCGTGTTGACGCGCGACCTCGTGCTGGCCCTGCAAGGCGCGCTGCTGGTCAAACACGCGCCGGCTGCGGTCGCCGACGCGTTTTGTGCGTCTCGGCTGGATGGCGAGGCCGGCTCCGCCTTCGGCACGCTGCCGCGCGGGCTCGACCTACGCGCAATCGCCGCGCGCGCGTTGCCGCAATGACTGTCGTTCCGGGACACGCAGAAGGCGTGGACCCGGAATCCAGATATCAGGCGATTGTTGATCGCTGGATTCCGGGTTCGCCGCTACGCGGCGCCCCGGAACGACGCGTTAGATCTTCCCGAACACCGCTAGAACGAGCGCTACTTGCGCCAGGAAGCCGACGGTGAAGGCGAGCGTGCGCAGCACCGGAATGCCGAGCGCGTAGATGATGACGTGCGCCAGGCGTGCCCAGAAATACACCGCACAGGCGATCGCCGTGCCCTCGGTCTGATGACCCATGCTGTCCAGGATCAAGACCAGCGCCGCGAACACCACCAGGTTTTCGACCGCGTTGGTGTGCGCGAAATAGAGCCGCTGCGCCCAGGCCGACTGCGGCTTGTCGTTGCGCGTGGGATTGTCCATCGCGCCCATCAGGCCGCGGACCATGATGCGGTCGAGCGTATACGGCACCCACAACAGCCCGGTCAGGACAACCGTCAGCGTCAGCCACAGCAATTCCCTGGTCATCGCGTTCCCCTGCGTTTGAGTGCCAGCGGCGGGACAATAGTAGATGGGGCTGCCGCTGTCGCGGGCAGATCGGCCTGGTCATCCCTGGAAAAACAACAGTTCCATTTAAGGTGCTGTCCAATCGGCCAAATCGTTATATATCCGGCGGCCAAAGCGACAGGCGCGGACGGACCCTATGAACCACGACGACAAGCAGGCAGCGCTCGACCCCCAGTTGTTCCGGCGGGTCATGGGCCGCTTTGCGACCGGCGTGACGGTGATCACGACCGAGGGCGAGGGCGGCGTGCGCGGCATGACCGCGAACGCTTTCATGTCGGGTTCGCTGTCGCCGATGCTGTGCCTGATCTCGGTGGCGAAGAAGGCCAAGCTCCATGACGCCTTGATTGCGACGGGGCATTTCGGCGTCAGCATGCTGGCGCAGGATCAGGAAGCCATCAGCAAGCATTTCGCCGGGCAGGGCGCGGCCGATCCCGATATTCTGTTCGAGCATCTGGCGAGCGTGCCGGTACTGGCGCACGCCGTAGCCGCCGTCGCTGCCGTCACAGAAGCCCGCCACGAGTGCGGCGACCACACTTTGTTCATCGGCCGCGTGGTCGGCTTGCGCGATAACGAGCGTCAGCCGCTGGTCTATAGCGGCGGCCGCTACGCCACGCTGCATATGAAGCCAGGGGCGCCGGTCGATCCGTCGATCGACTTCTGGGAGCTCGAACCGCAATAGCCGCGCAGGCTAGTCCCAATTGCGCACTTTCACGTAAGACCCTGGCGCGTCTTCGATGGCTTTAAGCTTTCCGGCGCCGACCTCGCGCGCCGGTACGGTCTTGGGGTTTTGCGCCGTGAGCCAGTCGAGCCAGTTCGGCCACCAGGAGCCCTGGTGCTCCTCGGCCGTCTTCAACCAGGCCTCGATGTCCGCGCCTTCGGGCTTGCCGCCGAGCCAGTACTGATATTTCGGTTTGGCCGGTGAGTTGACGACGCCGGCGATATGGCCGGAACCTGCCAGCACGTATGTCACCGGCCCGCCGAAATATCGCGAGCCTTCCATCACCGATTTTGCCGGCGCGATGTGGTCTTCGCGCGTGGCGAGATTGTAGATCGGGATATTCACATTTTTAAGGTCGAGCTTGACGCCGCCAACTTCCATCTCGCCTTTGGTGAGTTTGTTGTTGAGATAGCAATTGCGCAGATAGAACGAATGATTGGCCGCGGGCATTCGCGTCGCGTCTGAATTCCAGAACAGAAGATCGAACGGGAACGGTTTCTTGCCCTTGAGGTAATTGTTGATCACGTAGGGCCAGATCAGGTCGTTGGAGCGCAGCATATTGAAAGTCGTCGCCATGCTGGAGGCTTCGAGATAACCCTGCGTCTTCATGTGCTCTTCGAGTTGCTTGATGCGCTCTTCGTCGACGAAGACCTTGAGGTCGCCGGCATAGGTGAAATCGACCTGGGCCGCGAACATGGTGGCCGAGATCACGCGGTCTTTCTTTTTGGCCGCGAGATAGGCGAGCGTGATCGCCAGCAGCGTTCCGCCGACGCAATAACCGACGGCGTGGAGCTTCTTTTCGCCGGTCGCCTGTTCGATGGCGTCGAGCGCGGCGAGGGGCCCTTCGCTCATGTACTCGTCGAACCCCTTGGCCGCGAGCCGCGCGTCCGGATTGACCCAGGAGATCACGAACACAGTGAGGCCCTGATCGACGCACCACTTGATGTAGGATTTTTCCGGCGTCAGATCGAGAATGTAGAACTTGTTGATCCAGGGCGGCACGATCAGCAGCGGCACCTTGAGCACATCCTTGGTCGTCGGCGTGTACTGGATGAGCTGCATCAAGTCGTTCTGGAAGATCACCTTGCCCGGAGTCAGCGCCAGATTGCGCCCGACCTCGAACCGCGAGGCGTCCGATTGCTTGATCTTGAGGTTGCCCTGGCCGGCTTTGATGTCCTCGGTCAGTTGGTGCATGCCGCGTACGAGATTGTCGGCATTCGACGTCAGCGTCTCGCGCAACAATTCGGGATTCGTCAGGACGAAATTCGACGGCGAGATCGCGTTGGTGATCTGCTTGACGTAGAACGCGGCCTTGGCCTTGGTGTGTTCGTCGACGCCTTGCGCGTCGGTGACCAGCTTCTCGCCCCATTGCGCGGTCAAGAGATAGACCTGCTTGAGGAAATCGAAGAACTGGTTCTGCGACCATTCCGGGTCGGCGAAGCGCTTGTCTTTGGTATCGGCAGCGACAACGGGCGGCGCAGGCTCGCCGGCCATGCGCTTGACCGTGGTGGCCCATAAACCGAGATAGGCGCGGCCGAGGCTGGCCTGCAATTCGATCGCGCGCTTGGGATCGGACAGCCAGTATTCCGCGACATGGCCGACGGTCTTGACCACGTCGGTGACCTCTTCGGCCATTTCGTTTTTGAGTCTGCCTTCCTCGCGCGGCTTCATGTAGGCGGCGAGCGCCTTGCCGCCTTCCTCGATCATGCGGGCGAAGTTGTGCGCGAAGGCCTCGACGTTGACCGACGTGATCGGGCGCGCGGGCGTGGCAAGGGGCGTTGTTGGGACGGCGGCAGGAACCACGGCCGCCTGCGGACTCGTGGCCGGTACGTCCGGTTTGATGGCCGGCGACTTACCCGGCGTCTTTGTCGGCTTTTTGCCGGGTTTCTTGGCCTTCTCGGCGGACCGCTTGTCCATCACGTTCTCATTGCTTGCTTGCTTGCTTGATAGCGCCGACATTTGACCCGGCCAGCCGCGCACCGCAAGCGGATCGAGTGCATATAGTTGCGGCAGATATTGCGCCGCGGTGCGATTCTGCGAGCAGCTTTTGCGGCTCCGCGACCATGCTGACGCCATATTAATCGCTTAACCGTTTGATACTATAATTCCTTGAGAATGCTTGAGTTTCCACCCTGGTTTGGTTTGTGACGGGCATGATGAAACTTCTTCTACGCTCGATAGTGGCAATGGCGCTGACGGCGGCGACCTTGGCCGGCTGCTCGGCCGGCCAAATGGGCGACACGTTGCCGAATGCGGTGGGCGGGTTGCCGGAGGGGGCGCCCGCGCGGGCGGTCACGACCGGCAGGTTTCCGCTCGTGCACGACATGCCGGCGCCGCGCCCGACGACGCCGATGAGCGACGAAGACCTCCTGAAGACGCAAAAGGACCTTGAGGCGGCCCGCACCAAGCAGGAGGCCATTGCCGCCCAGCCGGACCCCGGGGCGCCGGTGCCGGACCCGGCCGCCACCCCCGCCAAGAAGCCTGCGGTCGCCAAAAAACAGCCGCCGCCGAATGGCACCGCCGACGCCAAAACGTCTGGCGCC
>CAITEM010000544.1 GCA_903891395.1 uncultured Hyphomicrobiales bacterium
CAGCTCGAGCCGGTTGGCGCTGACAGCCATAGCTCAGTCTCCCTTTTGAGTAATTTTTCCGGATTTTCCGGACTTCAGTCGTCGATGTCGTTCTTCACGTTTCGCCGCGCGCGCGTCGCGCTTGTTGGCTTTCTCGCGCCGCAACGCCAGCGTCACCAGGTCGTCGGTGAGCACCAGCTTGGCGTCGCTCATATCCTCGATCGGCAGCAGCACGTCGGCGTCGTCGCCTTCGGCCGCATCGTCGCGCGTCAGGCGCGCCGCGTTGCCTTCGGTGCCGGCCAGATGACCGCGGAAGCGCTTGCGGCCGTTGAACGCCAGCTCCATCTCGATCTTGATCAAATGGCCTTTGTAACGGTCGAAGTCGGACTTGCGCACCAGCGGGCGGTCGATGCCCGGCGATGAAATCTCCAGCCGGTAGGCCTTTTCCATCGGATCGTTGGCGTCGAGCACTGGCGACAGCGCCCGCGAAATGGTTTCGCAGTCTTCCACCGTCATGCTGCCGTCGGGACGTTCCGCCATGATCTGGACGGTGGCGCCCTCGGCGCTTGAGACTTTCACGCGCACCAGCCGGTAGCCAAGTTCCTCGATCAACGGCTCGGCGATCGAAGCGACGCGCGCGGGCATGCCCGGCTCGGTGATCAGCCGGGGTTCGTTATCGACGGGCGCGGCAAGGGCCGCATCCACCTGGAGGGCTTCGGTTGTGGCCATTCTCGTAACAAAAAAGAGCGGGTCCTTGCGGGACCCACTCTCAAAACCTGATTGGTTGTGAGGGTGTATTGATTGACCGCGGAAACATAGCGGTTTTTCAGAGGGATGCAAGGGTAATGGGCGGCTGGCGAGCTAACCCTTCCTTCAGAAATCGAGCTTAAATTTGCGTAAAGCTGCCGTTCCAGCGAGTTCCACAGTAGTTTTTGTGAGTTTAGTATGGGTGCTCCCGCGTCTCTGCTTCCCGAATTGGAAGATGTCGTTGCGCATGGCTCGGCGGAAAAACGTGCCGAGACCCTTCGCCGCATTACGACGCTGTTTCTCGAAGGCGCCCCGCTTTTCAACCCGGACCACGTCGCCCTGTTCGACGACGTCATCGGCTGCCTGATCGCTGAAATCGAGGCCAAAGCGCTGGCGGAACTGGCGTGGCGCATCGCGCCGGTGGCCAATGCGCCGTCCGGTGTGGTCAGCACACTTGCCAAGAACGATGACATTGAAGTCGCCGGGCCGTTGCTGGCTGGTGCCACCCTCAGCGACCCCGATCTCAAATATATCGCCGAAACCAAGAGTCAGGCCCATCTGCTGGCCCTCTCGAGCCGCGTCGGCATCAGCGAAGCCTTGGCCGATATCCTGGTCGATCGCGGCGACCGCGAGGTCGCGCGCACCATTGCCACCAATCACCAGGCGCAGTTGTCGGAAACCGCGTTCACCACGCTGGTCAAGCGCGCCGAGCAGGACGGCGTTCTGGCCGAGAAAGTCGGCCTGCGCACCGATATCCCGCCGCGGCTGTTCCGCCAGTTGCTGATGCAGGCCAGCGACGTCGTGCAGAAAAAGCTGCTGGCGTCCGCCAAGCCCGACACCCAGGCTGAAATCCGCCGCGTGCTGGCGAAGGTCACCGACGAGGTTGGCGCCAAGGCGACGCCGCGCAATTACACCGTGGCGCTGGCGACGGTCCGCGCCTTGCACAAAGACGGCAAACTCTCGGAAGCCGACATCGCCGACTACGCCAAAACCGGTCAGTACGAAGAGACCATCGCGGCGCTGGCGACGC
Source organism: uncultured Hyphomicrobiales bacterium (assembly GCA_903891395.1). GTDB lineage: Bacteria > Pseudomonadota > Alphaproteobacteria > Rhizobiales > Xanthobacteraceae > Pseudolabrys. The sequence continues at coordinate 1,757 of CAITEM010000544.1, forward strand.
TGTGCGCGGTGCCGGTCGAGGTGGTCGATCGTCTGATGAGCGGCGAGCGTGCCGACCCGGTGCTGATCCTGGCGCGCTCCGCCGGTTTCGGCTGGCCGACGGTGCGCGAAGTCGTCAGTGCACGGCCCGGCCCGAAGCCGACAAGCACGGACCTCGACGCCGCCTTCGAGAATTTCGAGAAGCTGACCGCGGCCACCGCCCAGCGCGTCGTGCGTTTCTGGCAAGTGCGTCAGGGCACGGGCGAATAACTACACGCGCTGGAAAATAAAATACGCCGGCGTGCGGCCTTCGCGGATCGCCTTGGCTTCGTAGCGCGTGCGCGAAAAGCCGTCCCACGGCTTGCGCCAGTCGTCGGCAATTTCGGCAGTCCACACAAAATCGTTCGACCGCATCACGCGTGCCAGCGCATAGGCGGCGTAACTTTCAATGTCAGTGGCGAAGCGCAGTTCGCCGCCGCTTTTCAGAATGCGCGCCAGCCGCTTCAGGCTCTCATCCTGGATGAAACGCCGTTTCCAGTTGCGTCGCTTCGGCCATGGGTCGGGATACAACAGATCGATCCGCGTGAACGCCGCGTCGGGCAGCCAGTCGAGCAATTCGCTGGCGTCGCCATGTTGCAGGCGGACATTGGTGAGGTCGTTGTCTTCGATCGCGACCAGCGCCTTGCCGATGGCATTGAGAAAACCATCGGCGCCGATGAAACCGCATTCGGGATGCGCCAAAGCTTGCGCGATCAGATGCTCGGCGCCGCCGAACCCGATTTCCAGACGCAGCGTCTTCGGGGCGTGGGGAAACAAGGCTGCCAGATCGGCCGGCGCCGGCTTGGTGAAATCGAGCGCCAGTTGCGGCAACAGTTCGTCGAACAACTCCGCCTGCCGCGCCTTCAGCGGGTGGCCTTTGCGCCGCCCGAAAAAGGCGCGCTGCGAAGCGTCGTTGTCGTCGTGATGCTCGTTCATGTTGCCGTCATTGCCGAAACGCCGATGATACGACGGCCAGAGCCAAAAGCAGAAATGCCCCGCTTTCACGGGGCATTTCGGTGCAGGCGTTAGATGCCTTAAGTGTTATTTCAGCGCGCTTTTGATCGCGGCGGCGAGATCGGTCTTCTCCCAGGAGAAGCCGCCGTCCTTATCGGGCGCGCGGCCGAAATGGCCGTAGGCGGCCGTCCGCTTGTAGATCGGCTTGTTCAGCTTGAGCGTGCGGCGGATGTTGGTCGGGGTCAGACGGAACAGCTCGGGCAAAATCTTCTCGAGCTTCTTCTCATCGAC
>CAITEM010000545.1 GCA_903891395.1 uncultured Hyphomicrobiales bacterium
CAGCAGGCTCATCGAGAACGGCTGGGCCATCCTGACCAGTGTGTCGTAGATCGCGAGATCGCCATGCGGGTGATATTTGCCCATCACGTCGCCGACGACGCGCGCCGACTTCACGTATTTCTTGTCGGGCGTATGGCCCTGCTCGTGCATCGAGAACAGAATGCGCCGGTGCACCGGCTTGAGGCCGTCGCGCACGTCGGGCAAGGCTCGCGACACGATCACGCTCATGGCGTAATCGAGATACGAGCGCTTCATTTCCTCGGTGATGGACACGGGACGAACGTCGGAAGACGGTCCGTCGCCGGATTTCGGAGGTTCAACGTCGGACAAAGAGGGGTTCCCGCAAGGTTCGCTAAATTCAGTTTTATGTAACTGATTCAACCCCGCTATGCCACCCGAAAGGGCGCCGGATACAGGCTAATTTCGGACGTAGTTTCAATAAGTTATACGGCCTCTTTGGGCGTTTGTGACAACGGTGCGGCGAGACCGTTCGCCCGCGTCGTTTTCACCCCCTTTCAGGCGGCAAAGCGGTAGGTTGGCCGCCATCATGCCGCTCGACTTTTTCATCGCCGCCTTCGTGACACTGCTGGTCGTGGTCGATCCGATCGGTCTGGTGCCGACGTTTCTGGCCGTTACCACCGGCCTGCCGGCGCAAGCCCGCCGCAGCGTGGCGCTGCGCGCCTGCCTGATCGCGACCGCCATCCTGGCTGGCAGCGCGCTCGGCGGTGACTGGCTGCTGCGTACCATGTCGGTCACGCTGCCCGCTTTCCGCATTGCCGGCGGCCTGCTGCTGTTCTCGATCGCGTCGGAAATGGTGTTCGGCGTTCGCATTGCCCGCCAATCGAAAGCCGCCGAGGACGTCATCGAAGATCACGTCCGCAACATCGCCGCCTTCCCGCTCGCCATTCCGCTGATGGCCGGTCCCGGCGCCATCACCGCCACCGTGTTGCTGGCCGGACGCAGCGGCGGCGACACAATGCGGCTCGGCATTCTGCTCGCCGTGATTTGCGCCGTGATGGCGATCTGCCTGCTGGCGTTCACCGCCGCCGCGCGCATCGGGAAATTGATCGGCACCACCGGCAATGTGGTGATGTCGCGGCTGCTCGGCGTGCTGCTGGCCGCGCTCGCCGTGCAATTCGTCGTCGATGGCGTGCGCGCGGCGCTGGCGGGCTGACAGTTCCGACGCCGCCACGACGGCCGGCGAACAATCCGCGTTCAGTCGGTCGCCGTCGTCGGAAACGTCTTGGCGGTGGTCAGCGCATTGTCCCAGCGGTTGACCAGCCCCTGCCAAAAGTTCGCCCGGTAGCCGACCACGTCGCGCTCGTAACTTTCGCGGGCTTGGCGTAGCCGATCGAGCAAGGCCGCGACGTCGCCCTCGGCGGCGGCGAGCGCGTTCCGTGTGATCGAACCGACAGCGCCATCGTCCGCGACACCGACGGCACGCTGAAGAATCCGCGACGCGCCGCCGAAACCCCGATTGAAGTCGCAATCGCGGAAATAGAACTCAAGCGCCGGGATCTGGCTCCATGAGCTGATACGGTCCGTGTCCTGCGCGATGTAATCCGCCGCCAGGGCTTCCGCTTCCGCATAGCGGGCCTGGTTGATCAGCGACACCAGCACGTCGACCGTCGCTTTGTTGTATTTGTCGTTGATGCCGGCGACCTCATAGGTGCCG
>CAITEM010000546.1 GCA_903891395.1 uncultured Hyphomicrobiales bacterium
CCGCCGGCGGCGGCGACTTCGAGCGCGCGTTTGGCGCTCTCCTGGCCTTTGATGTCGGCGAGGTCGAGCGGCAGGCCATCGAGTTCGCGGATCTTCGGCTGCGGCCGGGTCAGCACCTGCGTGCCTTTGAAATGATTGGCGAGCTGGATCAGCGATTGCGCGGCGACGATCTCGATCTCGGGCGACGCCCAGGCCGCTTCCGGTCCGCAAGCTTGCGGACAGATTAGACCTTGGCCGCGCGCATTGGCGCCGATCGCTGCCGGCAGCACGCCGGATACCGGCGCGATGCCGCCATCCAGTCCGAGTTCGCCCAGCACCGTGAAACCGGCAACGGCGTCGTGCGGAATGGCGCCGATCGCCGTCATCAGCCCGAGCGCAATCGGCAGATCGTAATGGCTGCCTTCCTTCGGCAGATCGGCGGGCGCCAGATTGATGGTGATGCGGCGCGCCGGTAATGCCAGCCCCGATGCAACCAAGGCCGCGCGCACGCGTTCTTTAGCTTCAGACACCGCTTTGTCGGGCAGGCCGACGATGTTGAAGGCCGGCAGGCCTGGTGCGACTTGAACCTGAACATCGACGGCGCGGGCTTCGATGCCCTCGAATGCCACCGTGCTGACGCGCTGGACCATTGAGGTCGCCCTTTGGCCGACTTTGCTACCTAGGAGTGTAGCGCAAGTTGTGAAGCGAGACAAGAACATTTGCAGAACAAAACGACTCAGCTATGCTGAGTCCAACAACAGGGATCGCGACAATGATCGACACAAAAGCAATGGCGCAGCAGCTGGAGCAGGCGCGGCGGGCCCGGATCGAGGCCGAAACGGCCTACTGCGACATCGAGGAATTGCTCTGGGATATGCATCACCAGCAGACCCATGGACCCCGCATCGCCTATGCTTTCGACGGCTTCGGCCGCCAATTGGCCGACTGGTCGCATTAGGCCGCTGAACCCCTAGTTGCGTAAAAGCTCGGCCTTGCTGGCGGCGAGAATTTCGTCCGAGAAGCCGGCATCGTCGACTGCGCGCGATAATACGATGGCACCGACCATCTGCGCCATGGTCGCCAGCGCTTTCCGCCGGCGGGCCACTTTTGAAATGCCCGGCACCAGTCTCGTCAGAATATCGATCAGCGGGCGCAAGCCTGCCGCAAAAGCCGCGCGCACCGGTTTGCCCTGACGCGCCGCGTCGGCGCCGAGGGAGGCGAACGCACAGCCGCGTCCCGCGTCGTCCCGCATCCGTTTCGACAAGTAGTGCTCGACCAATGCCGCGAGCGGCTTGCCGGGCGCGTCCTCCAGCACCTTGTTCCAGGCGACGACCGATCGCGCCATCACGGCTTTGCTTGCTTCGGTGGCGAGATCGTCCTTTGACTTGAAGTGCCGGTAAAAACCGCCATGCGTGAGGTCGGCGGCCTGCATGATGTCGGCGACGCCGATGCCGTCGAAGCCCTTTTCGCGAAACAGACTGCCCGCGGCCTTGACGATGGTTTCGCGATTTTCGGCGGCCTTCTCGCGGCTGACCTTCATGGCATGCTCCCAACCGGCCCGGGCTCCCTACGCCCTGCCCTTGACAAGTTATATGATAAGCATCATCAATAGGCAATAGATGATCGTCGTCATCTAACGACATAACGCCGCAGTATTGGAAGTTCCCATGGTTTCAACCGCGATTGCCGCCAGGCTCAGCCGCAGCAACGTGCATTACGGCTGGGTCGTGGTCGCCGCTACCTTCCTCACGATGCTGGTGACCGCTGCGGCCATGGGCGCGCCGGGCGTCTTGATCGTGCCGCTGCAAAAGGAATTCGGCTGGAGCACGTCGGAAATCTCCGCGGCGCTGGCGCTGCGTCTGGTGCTGTTCGGGCTACTCGGCCCGTTCGCCGCGGCGTTCATGAACCGCTTCGGCGTCAAACGCGTCATCGTCTGCGCGCTGGCGCTGATCATCACCGGCTTTTTATTGTCGCTCGGCATGACGCACCTTTGGCAGTTGATGGTGCTGTGGGGCCTCGTCATCGGCGTCGGCACCGGCATGACGGCAATGGTGCTGGCGGCGACGGTGGCGACGCGCTGGTTCACGCATCGCCGCGGCGTCGTGATCGGCTTGCTGTCGGCAAGCTCAGCGACCGGGCAATTGATCTTTCTGCCGGCGATGGCGCAATTGACCACCGACTATGGCTGGCGCAGCGCGCTGCTGTTCGTCTGCAGCATGCTGGTGCTGACCGCGGTCTTCGTTCTGGCGCTGATGCGCGACCGGCCGGCCGATCTCAATCTTCCGCTGTATGGCGAGACCGTCGTCACACCGGCCCCACCCGCTGGCGTCGGCCTGGCGTCGCTGATGATGGCGCCGATCAATGTTCTTAAGGATGTGTCGCGCACCGGCGTGTTCTGGATTCTGTTCGCGACTTTCTTCATCTGCGGTCTCAGCACCAATGGGCTTGTCCAGACTCACTTCATTTCGCTCTGCAGCGATTACGGCTTGGCCGCGGTGGCGGCGGCCGGCGTGCTGGCGATGATGGGCGTGTTCGATCTTATCGGCACCATCGGTTCGGGCTGGCTGTCCGACCGCTACGACAGCCGCTGGTTGCTGTTCTGGTATTACGGCCTGCGCGGCCTGTCGCTATTGTATCTACCGTTCACGACCTTCACGTTCTACGGGCTGTCGCTGTTCGGCGTGTTCTACGGGCTCGACTGGCTCGCGACGGTGCCGCCGACGGTGAAACTTACCGCCGACCGCTTCGGGCGCGAAAAGGCCGGCATGGTGTTCGGCTGGATTTTCGCCGGGCATCAGATGGGTGCGGCGACCGCTGCGTTTGGCGCCGGACTGACGCGCACCGAACTGTCGACTTATCTGCCGGCGTTCTTTGCCGCCGGCGCGATGTGCATCGTCGCCGCGTTGCTGGCGCTGACCATCGGGCGCAAACCCGAAGCCGCGATGCCGACGAAAGCCGCGGCCGCCGCTTAGAGACTGATTAATCCAGCTTCAGGCCGCGGTCCTTGATGACTTTGGCCCACTTGTCGTTTTCGACCTTGATATAGGCCGTAAAGTCCTTCTGCCCGCGTGCGATCACTTCGATGCCTTGAACGGCGAACTTGTCCTTCATGTCGGGTGATGCCGCGGCCGCAAGAATGCTGATCTCGAGCTTCTTGGCGACGTCCGCCGGCAAGCCGTTCGGCGCCAGCAGTCCTGACCACACCGATGATTCAAAACCCGGCAGGCCCTGCTCGGCCACCGTCGGGAGGTCGGGCATCAGCGCAAGGCGGTGCGAACCGGTCGCGGCAATCGCCCGCAACTTACCGGCCTTCACCAGATCGACGACGGTCGAGGCCGGCACGAACATCAACGACGTGCGGCCTTCGAGCAGATCCGGCATCGCCGCGGCGCTGCCTTGATAGGGCACATGCAGCATCGTCACGCCGGTGCGCGACGAGAATAATTCCGCGGCCATATGCAACGCCGTGCCGGCACCGGCGCTGGCATAGCTCAGCGCCCCGGGCTTGGCCTTGGCGAGCCGGATGACGTCGGCGACGGTGTGCGCGTCGAGCGATGGCGTCACCACGAGGACGTTCGGCACCTCGCCGATTTCGGCGATCGGCGCCAAGCCAGTCGCGAGGTCGATGAAGCTGTCGCTTTTGGCCGCGTAGTTGATACTGTTGGCGACGGTACCGAGATAAAGCGTGTAGCCATCCGGCGCCGACGTGGCGACGTAGCGCGCGCCGACTTCGCTGCTGGCGCCGGGCTTGTTTTCGATGACGACGCCAACTTTGAGAATCTCGCCCAGTTTCTGGCCGACGAGACGCGCCGCGACGTCCGAGGCGCTAGCGGCGCGGAAGCCGACGATGATCCGGATCGGATGGTCGGGGAATGTCTGCGCCGGCGCGGCCGTCGTCAGGCCGAGCATGAGCATGCCGGCGAGCAGCTTCTTGATCGTCATGGTGTCCTCCCCGGACGTCGCTCCTTCAGGAGCGATTTGTTTTTAGTGTTTGAAGTCGGGCGGACCGACAAAGACCGCCGGCGGTTGGCTGAAGAAAGAATGCAGCGTGTGATAGACGAGAAGATAGTTCGTTTGCTGGAAGCTGGCGTGCGCCACGCCCGGCATCAAAGCGAAATGCTTGTCGTTGCTCGGCAGCCGCTCGAAGAATTCGTGCAGATCCTTGATATTGGCGATGCCGTCATACTCGCCACGCATCACCATGGTCGGCACTGGAATATCTTTCGGATCGACCATCGGCAGCTTGGTGCACATGTCGAGGTAAGTACCCGTCGGGACCGAATCGTCCAGCGCCAGTGACGCCTTCGCGAAAGCCTCGATCATCGCCGGCTCGGCGGCGCCCGGATAATCGCGGTCGAACACGGCCTGGATCACCTGCCGCGTGAAGGGGCGGCGGTTGTGTTTCGACAGCTCGGGTACAGTCTTGCGACGCTGTTCCAGCGTCGGGCTGTCCTTGCCGGTCCACACGAAGGCGTCGAGCGCGAGCCGCGCCACGCGATCGGGAAAGCGCGTCGTGAACAGCGAACATTTCAAGGCGCCGGCCGAGACGCCGTAGAGCAGCACTTTCGGGATGTTTCTCAGCTTGAGGATGTAGTCGGTGGCGGCGGCGATGTCGTCGGCGCCCGGCTCGATGCCGAATTTGCTGTCGCGGCTTTTATCGGAGCGGCCGTAGCCTTCAGCGTCGAGGCACCAGCTATCGAAGCCCCGCACCGCGAACCAATCCATCACCGACGAATAGGGCCGGCCGGGGACATACAAATCGAAGGTCGGTTGCCCGCACCACGACGAGCCGTGGATGAACAGGATCGTGCCTTTGTAGTCGGTGCCCGGATAGCGGCGCTTCTCCCACATGAACAGCTTGATGTTGCCGTCTTTGGTGGTCCAGTGCTCCTGGCCCTGCACAACGGGCTTGTCGGCTTCGGAGAGCGGAATCGGGCTGTGCATGTGTTTCCTCAAGGCGCGGTTCATCGCGCCACTTTTAAAAGAGGCGCTTCTATCGGGGCGGCAGGGAAACAGCGAAACCGGCCGCCGTCAAATTTTCCGCTTGCTCTCGATCACGTCCCAGACCATCGCCGCGGCGTCGGGACCGCCGAGATTTTTCACGGCGCGAATGCCGGTCGGCGACGTGACGTTGATTTCAGTGATGAAGTCACCGATCACGTCGATGCCGACGAAGATCATGCCGCGTTCGCGCAGGGGAGGTCCGAGCCTTGCGCATATCTCGCGTTCGCGAGGCGTCAGGTCGGTGGCCTTGGGCGAACCGCCGCGCACCATGTTGGAGCGCAGATCGTCGGCCGCCGGCACGCGGTTGACGGCGCCGGCGAATTCGCCGTCCACGAGCAGAATACGCTTGTCGCCCTGTTTCACGGCGGGAAGGAATTTCTGAACGACCCACTGCTCACGGAAGGTGACCGCGAACATGTCGTAGAGCGAACCGAAGTTGAGGTCGTCACGGGTGATGCGGAAAACCGCGCCGCCGCCGTGGCCATAGAGCGGCTTCATGACGATGTCGTTGTGCTCGGCGCGGAACGCCTTGATCTCGGCGAGATCGCGCGTGATCAGTGTCGGCGGCATCAGGTCGGTGAATTCGGTGACGAAGATTTTTTCCGGCGAGTTGCGCACCTGCGCCGGGTCGTTGACCACCAGCGTCTTGGGATGGATGCGCTCCAGCAGATGCGTGCTGGTGATGTAGGCAAGGTCGAAGGGCGGATCCTGGCGCAGCAGCACTACGTCGAACTCGGACATTTCGACGCGGCGCGGCGCCTCAAGCGTGAAGTGGTCGCCGGCTTGGTCCCGCACCTTTAGACCTTCGACGGTCGAGAACACCTTGCCGTTCAGCATGGCCAGTTTGTCGGTGGTGTAATAGCTCAGCGCATGGCCGCGCTTTTGCGCCTCCAGCAGCAGGGCGAAGGTGGAATCGCCCTTGATGTTGATCCGCTGGATCGGATCCATCTGCACTGCGACTTTGAGGCTCATGGCGGCGTTTTTTCCGGCGTTTTGCGGCGGTGGAGACGATTAAGGCAAATAGCCCGTTAACGAATTATCGCCACTATAGCCGCTCTGGAACCCGTCGGGCACGGGGTTGGGGGCGACTGTGACTTTGCCGAAGCTTTCGATAGCCGCCAAGCTCTATGCGATCTTCGCATTGATGGCCACCACCACGCTGGCGCTCTCGGTGGTCGCGGTCTTGAACTCACGCTATCACGCGACGCTGACCGACGACTTCGAATCCGCCAATGCCGGCACCTGGAACGTCGAGCGGGTCAACGGCCTGATCTACGCCATCGTGATGGACTCGCGCGGTGTTTACATGTCGCCGGACCTGACGACCTCGAAGGTCTATGCCGACGGCATTCTCAAATTCACCAAGCAGATGGCGCAGGTTATCCAGGACTGGAAAGGTTCGGTCCGCGGCGACGACGCCGAACTGTTCGGCCTGTTCTCGCAGCGCGTCGCCAAATTCATCGAATTCCGCAACGAACTCGCGCGGCTCGGTGCCGAAGTGGGCGGCGCGGCCGGTCGGCAATGGGGCGACAATGACGCCAACCGCTCGGTGCGCAAGGCGCTCAACGCCGACCTGGAAAAACTCACGGAGCTTTATTCCAATCGCGCCAAACGGGTTTACGCAGACCTGGACAGCGCCATCGATACCACGGCGTTGTGGATGAGTGTGCTGGCGGCCTTCGCGGTGATGCTGGCGTCCTTCGGCGCCATCGTGATCCGGCGCAGCGTGGCGCTGCCGCTGGCAACCATTACCGGCGTGACGGAAAGAGTCGCCACCGGCGAAACTGACGTATCGATTCCCTACGGCGAGCGTGACGACGAAATAGGCGCGCTGGCGCGCTCCATCGGCGTGTTCAAGAACGCAATGCGGCATAATGGCGAACTCAACCGCACCGTGGTCGATGACGCCACGACGCGCACGCAACGCCAGGAACAGATGTCCGGCGAGATCGCGCGGTTCTCGGGCGAGGTCGAAGCCACGCTCTCCGAACTTGGCCGTATTTCCGATCAGATGCTGGCGGCCTCGACGCAACTGGCGATGGCGGCCGACGACGCGTCGTCCAAGACCTCGCGCGCGGAGTCGGCATCCGCGGAAGCGTCCTCGAACGTCAGCGACATCGCTTCCGCCGCCGACGAGCTGTCGGCGTCGGTCAACGAGATCGACCGTCAGGTGGCGCAGTCCAACGCGATTGCCAGCAAGGCCGTCAACGAAGCCGGCCGCACCAATCTCGCGGTCAAGGAACTCGACGAGGCCGCCGCCCGTATCGGCGACGTGGTGAAACTGATCACCGATATCGCCGAACAGACCAATTTGCTGGCGCTCAATGCCACCATCGAAGCCGCCCGCGCCGGCGATGCGGGCCGTGGCTTTGCCGTGGTCGCCGGTGAAGTGAAGGCGCTGGCCGGGCAGACCAGCCGCGCCACCGAAGAAATCGGCGCGCAGATCGCCGGCATGCAGCGTGCCACCATGCGGTCGATCGAAGCGATTACCGCGATCGAGCAAACCATCCGTGAAATCGGCAATATCAGCGGCGCTATCGCCGCCGCCGTGACCGAGCAGGGCGCGGCGACCAGCGAGATCGCGCGTAGCGTTGAAATAGCGGCGCGCCGTACCGTCGAGACGGCGGCGGAGGTCAATCTCGTGGGCACTGCGACACAGGATACGCGCTCCAGCGCGGTTACAGTGAAAGCCGTTGCCGACGATCTCGGCTCTGTCGCCGGCCGTATTCGTGGCCAGGTCGATCAGTTTTTCGAACGGCTAAGCGCTTAGTTCGCCTCGAACGCCGATTGAATATGCCGCGGTAATTTGCCGGGCACGACCAGAATTACATCGAAACGCATGTCGCGAATGGCCGGCATCGGGTTCGCCGCCAGCCAGATTTCAGCCGCGCCGGTGATGCGCTGCATCTGCCGTGGCGTCACCGAATAGGCAGCATCGTCGAGCGTCGCGCGCGCCTTCACCTCGACGAAGATCAGTGTGTACCGCCGTGCCGCGATGATATCGATCTCGCCGCGTTGCGATTTGAATCGCCGTGCCAGAATGCGATAGCCATGCGCGATCAGCCAGGCCGCGGCGCGGCTTTCAGCCGAAATGCCAAGCCCAAACGCCGCGACACGTTCGGGCCGCGGCTCCGGCTTTAGGACTTTCGGCTTTGGTGCGGAAGATTTGGGCGCGCGCGTCATGGCTCTTTCTCGAGCTCAAGCGCGCGCTGATACACTTCGCGGCGCGACCGTCCGGTGGCGAGCGCGACTTCGCCGACCGCATCCTTCACCGACACCCGCGCCAGCGCGCTGCGCAGCAGCGCGTCGAGATCGCCGGCGCTCATCTGCTCCTCGGCCGGCGGCGCGATGACGATGACGATCTCGCCGCGCGTTTCCGCGTCGCCGGCGTAATGCTGCGCCAGCGCGCTAAGATCGTCGCGGCGCACTTCCTCGTGCAGCTTGGTCAGTTCTCGGCACACCGCCGCCGCGCGAGGTCCCAAACCTTGTGCCAGATCCGCCAGCGCGTCGCCGAGGCGCGGTCCGCTCTCGAACAGTACCAGCGTGGCGGGAATCGCGCTTAGTTCGGCGATGCGCTTCTGCCGCCCGACGTGTTTGGGCGGCAAGAAGCCTTCGAAGAAAAACCGGTCGGTCGGGAGCCCCGCGACATTGAGCGCGCCCATGACGGCGGAGGCGCCCGGCAGCGCGGTCACCGGGTGGCCGGCTTCGACCGTCGCGCGCACCAGTTTGTAACCGGGATCGGAAATTAATGGCGTACCGGCGTCCGATACCAACGCGACCACCTGGCCTTCGTCGAGCTTGGCGATGATCTTCGGCCTCGCCTCGCCGGCATTGTGTTCGTGATAGGCCATCAGCGGTGTGGCGATGCCGTAGCGCTCGGTCAGCTTGCGGGTGACGCGGGTGTCCTCGCAGGCGATGACGTCGGCCGCCGCCAGCAATTCGAGCGCGCGCAGGCTGATATCGCCGAGATTCCCTATTGGCGTCGCCACTAAATAGAGCCCGGCTTCGGCGCGCGGGGCCTCGATCGCGCTGCCGAACGGCGAATAGCTGCGCGATCGTTCGGCTTGGTCGTCGTGTCGTTCTTTGGCCATAGCCGGCACTGTAATGATGATCCGCCGCTGCGTCATGGTCCCTTAAAGTCGCCGCAGAGGCCGAATTCTTCTATCTTTTCATTACCTTAACTTTTCCGGGACATAATTGGGGATTACAGCTAGGACTTAAGTATCCGTTGCGTGGGGAGCGGCCGTTGCCGGAGTTGTCGCCTGTCGTGGGGTCCAAGGAGAGTGTGAAGGGGAACGTGCTGACGCGTGCCGTTCGCCGCGTCCGGGCCGCACTGTCGATCAGTGCCGCCCTGTTTGCGCTCGCCGCCTGCACCAATACCTCGTTCGATCAGATGAACGCCAGCGGTCCGGTGGCGCAGCCGGTCGAGCAACCGGGCGCGGGCGCCAATATCGGCGCCGGACAAATTCGCGTTGGGCTCATCCTGCCGCTGTCGGCGCAAGGCAATGCCGGCATCGCCGCGACCTCGATGAAGAACGCCGCCGAAATGGCGCTCAACGAATTCAAGGATCCCAATATCCAGTTGCTGGTGAAGGACGACGCCGGCACGCCGCAGGGAGCGCAACTCGCCGCGCAGCAGGCCATCGACGAAGGCGCCGAGTTGATTGTCGGCCCGTTGTTTGCGCAGTCGGTCAGCGCCGTCGGCGGCGTGGCGCGTGGCCGCAATATTCCGGTGATCGCTTTCTCCACCGACGCCAGCGTCGCCGCGCGCGGCGTTTATCTGCTGAGCTTCCTGCCGGAGTCCGACGTGCGCCGCATTGTCGAATTCGCGGGGTCGCGCGGCAAACGTTCATACGCGGCGCTGTTGCCCGACAACGCCTATGGCGGCGTGGTCGAGGCCGCGTTCCAGCAGGAAGTTGCGCGCCGCGGCGGCCGTGTCGCGGCCATCGAAAAATATCCGAGCGATCCGGCCCGCATGGCCGAGGCCGCGCGCCGCGTCGCCGCGGCGGCCGGTGGCATCGACAGCATTCTGATCGCCGACGGCGCCGACGCCGTGCCGCAGGTCGTGCAGGCGCTGAACGCCGGCGGCGTCAGCAGCAAGCGCGTGCAACTGCTCGGCACCGGCCTGTGGGACGATCCGCGCATCATGCAGACGCCGGGACTGGAAGGCGGCTGGTTCGCCGCGCCGGAGTCGGCCGGCTTCCGCAGTTTCGCCGGCCGTTATCGCGCGCGCTACGGCAACGACCCGGTGCGCACGGCGACTCTGGCGTACGACGCTGTGGCGCTGGTCGCCGCGCTGGTGAAGACGCAAGGCGCGCAACGCTTCAGCGAGCAAATTCTTACGAACTCGTCGGGCTTTGCCGGCATCGATGGCATCTTCCGCTTCCGCGCCGACGGCACCAGCGAACGCGGCCTGGCGGTCATGCAGGTCGCGCCCGGCGGCGCCCGTCCGGTCAGCCCGGCGCCGAAGTCGTTCACACCGGGAACGTGATATTCTGTCATTCCGGGGCGCGAGCGAACCCGGAATGACGAGTCAACTAAGCCGCTAAATCCGCGACCACCGCGTCCAGCAGCGGAAAACCGCTCTTGGTCACGCGCAAGCGTCCGTCCGGCATGGTTTCGACCGCGCCGCCGTCGCGCAGAAATGAAATCCGCGCCGGATCGAGATCGCGGCCGGAAATCGCGGTGAAGCGTTCGGGCTCGATGCCTTCCACCAGCCGCAGCCCCATAAGCAGAAATTCGTCGGCGACTTCGCCGGGCTGAAGCTTCTCGTCCACAGTGAGGCCGACGCCCCGCGTCTCGACGCGGTCGAGCCAGGCTTCCGGTTTCTTGTCGGTCTCGGTGGCGTAGCGCCGTCCGTCGATGTTGAGCCTGCCATGCGCGCCGGGGCCGATACCGGCATATTCATGGCCGCGCCAGTAAACCAGATTGTGCCGGCATTCCGCGCCCGGCCGCGCGTGATTGGAAATCTCGTAAGCCGGCAGCCCGGCGTCGCCGCAGACTTGCTGCGTCAGATCGTAGAGATCGCGACCGAGGTCTTCGTCCGGCGTGATCAGCTTGCCCGCCTTGTGCAGGCCGAAGAACGGCGTGCCCGGCTCGATGGTCAGTTGATAGAGCGACAGATGTTCGGCGGCTTCCGAGATCGCGCGCTTGAGTTCGGCGCTCCATTGATCGAGCGTCTGGCGCGGCCGCGCATAGATCAGGTCGAACGAATAACGATCGAAGGCGCCGCGCGCGATGGCGACGGCGTCGAGCGCTTCCAGCGCCGAGTGCAGGCGGCCTAATTCCTTGAGCGACTGATCGTCGAGCGCTTGCACACCGAGCGACACGCGGTTGACGCCGGCGGTGCGGTAGCCGCGAAAGCGCGTCGCCTCGACGCTGGTCGGGTTGGCTTCGAGCGTCACTTCGACGCCGGGCGCGACGGTCCAATGTTTGCCGATGGAATCCAGAATCGCCTGCACCGACTCCGGCTTCATCAGCGACGGCGTGCCGCCGCCGAAGAAGATCGTAGAAACAATTCGGTCGGGCACCCGCGCCGCAATTGTCGCGATTTCAGCAGCGAATGCGCGCGCGTAACGCGCC